>JAIWHQ010000001.1:0-31235 GCA_048629575.1 Thermoplasmatota archaeon
TCTCCAAGATTTTCATATCCATCACTGTAACTTTTGAAGAAATTCATTTCCATGACTCGTCCTCTACTCTGATTCCATCCTGCTCCTGATGCTCCATATCCAAGTCCCGTGTTTGCGATAATTGCGATACATCCGCCGCCTTTCTTGTTTGCCATAGACCATGCCCAGCAACGTGGGACCCATTCTCTATGCCAAAAATCACCAAATGGTTGTTCTGTACTAAAGTATTGCATTCCGTCTTCTATAATTCCTTTTAAGATGTTTAAAAGACTGACATTGTATTGTGCATTGTGACAACCACCAACAATAGTGACGGGGAGTTTTTCTTTATTTCTCATTTTTATCATGTCAAAAGAACTTGGGCCATCTACCCATACATCTTCTTCATTTGGTGGATGGTTACTCCATACATTAGGATTACCATGTCCTGAGAAATGTAGAAATCCGCATCCTTGACTAACCTCATCTATAACATCTTGTTTTCCTGTAAATCGTCCATTAGATGTCCAAATAAATGATGATTCAAAACCGAGCGGTTCAAGATAATCATAGGAGGCTTGTGTTGCTAGCTCTCCCTCATAGTATGGATCTCCTACACCAGGATATGTATCGCCTGCGACGCCTACAAATTTTTTGACCCAATCATTTCCATATGCCTCGTTTTCATATTTAATTATCTTATTTACTACTGTTTTAACTTCAAATGTTGCTCTGCAAGGAAGTCGACCAACATATACTTCTGGATACATGTCAAGGATGTCCTTATTCATTCCCTCCCACTCTGCAAAAATATCATTTTCATTAGAATCCCAACTTGAAAAGTTGCCTTCCCCATCATAGAGGTCTGAATAGTATAGATCTGTTAAGTATGATCCTTCTCCGCCATCATTTAGATGTGAATATCTAACGGGAACATGCCATTTTTCTTGTAGGATTCCGCCACTTCGCCCACCTACAAAAAGAACATATTTTATCCCCCATTCATCAAATGCATTTTTGATGAAATATTTGATTTCTTCAGCACAGTCCCTTCCTTCTACTGGGAAATATGTTGAATCATAGATTTCCTCAAGTGTGACAAGTATCGTTTCTAATTCATGATCGTTTTTATGGGTGATAAGTGGTTGAACAGCAGATGAAAATTTCTGTGGCGTGATAACAACCAGGTCATATTCGTCATCAAGTATCACTGGGTTTTCTGGAGGGGTGTAACCTATTTTTATATCGGCATTGTCTGCATAATAGATTGTATCTTTTGATGAATCATATTGAACGGGATACATTTTTACTGATAAGTAACAAATCAATTCATCGTTATATCTGCCTGCTCCAACATTGTATGAATATGTTTCTTTAGGAGACAACCCCATAGGATATGTTTGTTTGCATTGTTTAACTGATTTTGAGACAAATCTATTGTAAATATCTGGTATTGGTTGTGATGCTATCTGAACTTTTTTTGATATTTTTTGTTCGGTTACTTCTGAAAAAATCACATCAACGTTTTCAATGGTGGTTCCAAAAGGAAAATGATAAACACGAGTAACTGTAGGTAGAACAAAGTTACCTGGATCCATTCGATAGGATGTTGCCTCTTCAAGAGTTACTCCAATATATTCGTTCATGTCTTGTATTTGAGGAACAGAAAACGAGATTGTCTCTGTTTTCTCCAATGTTTCATGTTCGTTTTCAGATAATGCAGCAGCTCCAAATCCGCTAATTATAAAAATTAACACTATTCCTGTTATTAAAATTTTTTTCATATTTTAGCCCCTATATAGTTTATTTATAATTTTGGCATATATAAATTTTTGTAATTTGCAATCAGGAGGTTTAAAATGTAAAAAATTAGATATGAAAGTTAAAAAAAAGAAAAAGAGAGAGTTGTTGTGTTTTTTTCTTAGAATATCAGTTCAAGTATTTTTGCAAGAATTGGGAATCTCTGTGCAAGTAATTCTAAGAATGTAACAGATTGGCTTACTGGTGTGACAAGAGTAACTAATACTGTACAAATATCTGCATTATCCTCTGTGTTTACAAGTACAATTTCACCGTCAAACGCTGTCTCTTCTTCTTCAGGAGCAACAATTTCGACAGTTATATCTAATGTATCTCCTGCGAGAAGACCTGTTCCACTATCTGGTGTAAATGTCCATGCACCCCAGTCGTCTGGATATGACAATACTTCCCAGCTAAGTAATGAACCTGGTAAACCGACGTTTTCAACAGTTATTGTTCCAGTTACCGTTGAACTTGGTTCTACATCAACAAAGTCAAGTTCTCCACTGCAATCGAGATCAGATTCAACTGGTTCTGGCGCATCGCATAATTCATAGGCAAAGAGGTAATCAGTTTCTGATTCCGTACTATCTTGGTATACACCACCAATAACGACAATATCTTCGTCATACTCAATTGTAAGGAATAGACCACCTGCGATACCCAATCCAGATCCTATATCTAAACTTACGTCATAAGTAAATCCTGTGAATGCGGCAGCAGCAAGATCGTATTGATGAATGAATTGTGGGTTATCGGCACCGTCACCTTGGTCAAAGACCCATAGATAAGGTGAGCCATCACTGTATGTATCATATGCCATTCCATATGTACTTGTTGTAGACACAAGGTTAATTGTTGAAACAGTAGCTCCTGTGCGATCTATTACCCAAACAGGATCGCCCCAGTTTGAACAATAGAAAACATCTTGATCACTATTATAGGCAATTGCACGGCTTTCGAATGCTCCAGTTATTGAGCTTATTAAAGTTTTAGTGTTAAAATCCATTTCCCAGATAGTTCCACCTGCTGCACCACCGTACATATAAGTTCCATCCCATGCAAGATCTCTTAAACCTGTTACACCGGGTATTGAGAAAGTCTCAATAAAAGTACCATCGCTGGCAAATTTATCAATCGCGACTCCGTTCCATTGGGTGATATAAAAATAGTTACCATCGAATTCTCCACCAGCTCTACTTCCTCCTCCTCCCTGTCCGGATATATCTATTTCAAAGAGTAGATCCCATGGAGCACCAGTTGGGTCTGGGCTTGTGCTTATACAAGATGGAGTACTGCTTGTGGTCTCATCTACAATTCCGGTCCCTGTTACTGAAAAAACAGTAACGCACATCAGCATACATATAAAAACACTTATTATTTTAGTTTTCATATTGTTCCTCCCTATTTTTTATTTTCTTATATTATATATTTCCTTTTGTTGTATTGTAATGTTGGTTCTCATTTATATATTTTTACATTATAAATATAAATATCTTACTCTTTATAAAAACTTTGGATGTATTATGTTATTATGTTAAAAAATAAATAATATTTGGATTTCAATACATTTATATAAAAATTACGGTCCTCATCTCTTAATTTACAATTTTATAGTGAAATAGAGGGCAAGCCCCCCTTACGCTACCGCTTCAGATCACGCAGTATTCCCAGCCGTAAAATAAATATTTTTCTTTTAAATGGCGATTTTTCAACATTTTGTAAAATAAAGAGAAAATCAATGAAATTTATTAAACCTGTATAGTATTAACATATACGGGAAATCATTCGATATATGATCATCTATGGCAGGTAGAAAGAATTGGATAAAACAAATGAAGGCGTTGAGGAGGAATACAAAATAATTAAAGGTAAAAACCCAGTTCTATCCAGAAGAAACATCTTCTTTATCATCGCTGCAATTCTAGTAATCGTGTTATTCTATTTTCTTCCCACGCCCGATGGCTTATCGTCTAATGGAAAGATGATGATCGGCATTCTTTTCATGGGAGCTATTCTTTGGATTGCAGAGCCCGTACCACTTGCTGTTACTGGTCTTTTGATAATGATAATTCAACCAATAATGGGAATACTGCCGGCAGGGGAAGTCTTTTCCTCGTTTGGCAATCAAGCAGTCTTTTTTTTGATAGGGGCATTTATCCTTGCAGGTGCTTTAGAAAAACATGGTCTGCATAAAAGAATTGCATTAAAATTTCTGAGTTTTTTTGAAAAAAGCCCTAAAATGTTTACTTTTGGGATAATGCTTTCTTGCGCGTTTTTATCATTTATTATGCCTGAACATGGTGTCGCTGCTATGTTTTTACCCATTGTAACATCCATTCTTATAGCTATGAAAATAGCTCCTAGAAAGAGCAATTTTGGGATAGTAAGCATGTTGAGCATAGCATATGGATGCTCTATTGGCAGTCTTGGTACACTTATAGGCGGAGCGAGAAATCCATTAACCGTTGGTATGCTTGCTGATTTAGAACAACCTATTACGGTTTCGTTTTTTGACTGGATGACATATTCTATGCCTATCGTATTTATTACATTACCAATTGTTTGGCTTATTTTGCAGATTTCTTTTCCGATAAAAGTTAAAAATATTGCAGCCGCAAAAACAGAGATTAACCGTCAAGTTAGCAGATCTGGGAGAATGGGAAGATATGAAATAACTGTCATGTGTATTATGATTCTCACTGTTATTCTTTGGATTTTTGTTTCTTCTCCAGGATATTTTAGTCTTGCTGTCATTGCAATACTTGGCAGCATCCTTTTGTTTTTTACAGGAAGTATAACATGGAAAGATGTTGAACAAAGGGTTCCTTGGGGATTAATACTGCTTTATGGTGGAGCGATAACGCTTGGTGTTGGTATGCAAAAAACAGGTGCTGGGGCTTGGATGGCACATCGTCTCTTTGTTGTTGCAGGAGATAACCCATATCTAGTTATATTTGGGCTTATAATTCTTACTGTCCTGCTCACAAACATTATGTCAAATGTTGGGGCAGTAGCAATACTACTCCCTATAGGCGTGGCTATATCAACTGAAATTCCTGGTATAAGTCCGCTTCTTGCTTCTATGTTAATTGCTCTTAGTGGCGGTCTTGCATTTATGTTTGTTATCGCAACACCAGGTAATGCCATTACTTATTCGTCAGGATATTTTTCAAGTAGAAATTTGCTCAGAGCAGGTGTTGTAGCAAATATTGCATGTATTGGAGTAATTTTTCTTGTGGCAATTATTTATTGGAAAGGAGTGTTGGGTCTATGAAAAATACATATGTAGAGAGTAAGGAGGCTGTTTACCATGTTTAATAATATTTTAATTCCTGTCTCTTCAGAATTTTATCAAGAAGAAATCTTTCAGAGAGGGGCATTTCTCGCTGAAAAATTCAACAGCGCGACAAAGTTAATATATATTATAGAGGAAAAAACACTTAATCAAACAGAAAAACGTTTAAACTCACATAGAACAGATTTTGATAAGGAAGAGACAAAAAAAGAGATAATAAGAAGACACATCCATGTAGCAGACGCCATTATATTTGAGGATGCGAAACGTCTGTTCACAGAAAAAAACATGCCATTCAATGAAGAAGTAATAGAAGGAGAGTTCAGTGCAGTCATAAAAGGTCAGATCAATAGACACAAATACGATTTAATACTCATGGGTTTTGAGAAAGGATGCTTGTTGCATTACCGGCTGTTCGATGAAGTACATGTTCCTATTTGGATTGAATCGGGTTCTGGCAATAACTCCATTCTTGCAGTTTGTTCGAATCTTGCTCCAAATCAAAAGGTACCTGAAATTAGTATTAAGTTATCTAAAATTCTAGGTTGGGATTTACATATGGTGTATGTGATAGATACAGAGGATAGCGTTGAAGTAGATAGCATGGGAAAGAGATCGGAAAGGAAATCAGAAAGAGAGCTACTAACTCAAGGGCATAAATTTGTTTATGAGATGGAAAAAAAAGGGTTAACTGTTTCACTTGTCAAAGGTAGCTTGGAAAAAGAAATTGCGAAGGCTGCAGAAGATATTGGAGCAGGACTAGTGATTTTAGGACGGGAGCAAAAGAAGAAAAACATATTGGGCATCCCCACTAAAAGCGTCAAGAAAAAGATGGCGGAAAAATGTAGATATTCTATTCTTTTTGTTAATTAGATCTTCTTCGCTTTAAAGAATAAATGATGGGGGGTTAGAAGAATTTTGACACGGTAAGTTCTGTTTCTGCCTCATTACCAGATGTATCAATTGCTACAGCTTTTATTGTATGTTTGAAAAAAGCATTTTGAGTCCAGGTAAAGGTGTATGGAGCAGTTGTATCTGTTCCCATCTTTTGATCGTCGATATAAAATTCTACTCTGTCAACTCCGCAGAGATCTGTTGCCTCAACTTCAATATCGATATCTCCTATTATTATCGTTGTGACGAATGGAAATAATTCTTTATTTCTGAAATAGATATATCCCTGTTGGGGTGACAGTATTTCTACCGTTGGTGGCTCAGTATCTCCGCCTTCTCCAACGATCATCCATTTAAGAGTGCTAAAATCTCCCCAGTCATGTTCATTGTTATAGCCGTTTACTCGATAGTAATAGGTTCCATTCGTTCTTCCGGTAACTTCATAATAATCATCGGTAATGGAATCTGAAAGTGTTGTTATTGTTTCATATTCTGCAATGGGTGAGATGTCATCAACATAGAATCCTTCTGCTGTTGTGTGGTCATCAGTTGTGTATCTGAAACGTATGAAAATAGAATCGCCAGCATATGTACTTAGATCATATTCCTTATATTGCCAGCCAGAGGAAATTCCTGTGAATGTGTCTAGGACATCATAGCTACGTCCATTTCTACTTACTTCAACCATCGCACAATCCCAGTTGTTTTCTATGTTATACCAGCACCAAAATGAAAGGGCAGTACCTGAAGTAATTGGTATTGGATTAATACTTTTCATAGAACAGGCGTCGTTATTTATATTACGGGATTTGAAGCTATGTGATTGTGAGTAGTATCGCGTTGTGGATAATGAAAAACCATCAAGCTCCCAATTTGAAGAGCCATCTTCTGCATCATCTGTAAGAAGAGTAAGTTCTGTTAACTCATCAAGTTGAAAATAATCAGGGTTTGCATCAGGATTTTGCTCTTGCCATGAAACAACATAATTTCCATCTGGATCAAACGCCATTTCATCAATTTCTGGCGGAATAACTCGTGATACTACAGTGTTTTGTATATTTTCTGCTTCTTGAAGAAGATATAATGCTCCATCAAAGTTTTCGGCAACAATTTGGTCAAGGTAACTTGCAGATGGATGAAATTCATTACATGCTTCAATGGTGTATAAAAAGAGGGGTTTTCCTAAAATATAATGGTGATATCCATATGCCCAATCACAGGTATCTCCTGTGGTTGGATAGAGTCCTGAAGCTTGTGATGGAGTATAGGTTCCACCACCGCTTTGACGTGAAATTCTAGATGCAATCTGTTGACCAACAGAAGACATATAGGATGCATCTGGTGCATTACTATAGGTGTATCCCCAGGGCCATAAAACGAGTTCTCCATGGGTATGCCAGGTAATTGCTGCACAGATATCGTTTTCAATAAAAATGTTACGAATAGCTTGTGTTTCAAGTTCAGAGATTGGTCCTGGGCCACAATAGGTTGAATAGTCAGGATTATGGGTAACAGAAGCTGGCCCTAATGATCCCCAGGCCCCCCATGGATCGCCATTGCTTGATCCAGCATAGTTCCGATTGAGGTCCACACCATATGTTCCAAATTCTGGGAAATAATTCCTGTTTTTACGCCAGTCGTGACCTTGATCATAACAGTAGTAATAACCATCTGGATTAACGCATGTAACAAGCCATAATCTACGATTATTGACTACGTCGGTAATATCAGGATCTGAGCCATATTGTGAAGTAAGTTGATCAGCAATATTTAGACAGATCTCAACAGTTGGCCATTCTCGTGCATGATGCAGTCCCATATAAAATACGCCTGGTTCTCCCTCATCAACACCTGGATTATCTGAGATTTCTAAACACCAAATATCTCGTCCTTCATAGGTAGTTCCAATACTGTATAGGCTTGTAATATCAGGATAGTCATTTGCAATATCTTCAAGTATTTGTTCAATTTGTGCGAGGGTGTGATATTGACCTGCAAACGATTTACTGTAGGAATCAACATCAGATATGAGAACTAGATACTCTATACCTGCATCTGAAAGTTCAGATAATCGTATGTTGGGCAGAATGATATCTAGCCATTCACCAGGCATCCCTCCAACTATTTCTATGCCTCTAGGAAGTTGAACATCACCTTCGGTTGTATCGACTCTTGCTAATACGTTATTAAATAATGGAATATTTCCAAAATAAACAGGAGGCATGTTGCTAGATGGTTGTTCTGATGTATAGTTCTCGCTTCCAGTTGCCAATAAAGATGTTGTTATGAAGATTGTTAAAATCAATATACTAAATATTTTTTTCCACATATGATTTTTCTCCAAATTTATGAATATCCTCCAATTTGAAGACTTGGATCGCCTAGAAGGGCAAATTCCTGTACGGTCTTACAATCCAATCTTTCATCCATAGGCGGATGTTCAGTTATATAATCAATTAGCGTTTGAGAATGAGCCTGCCCTAGTATTGTAATATTATTTACTCCATAGTTTTTAAAGAAATGTGTATTGGCAAACCCGGAATAGAATTGAGTGCAGTCAGGTATTTCATCTCCATTGGAATCACCGGTTGCAAACCAATCCAGTCCTGTATATGCCATTATTGCAATTGCTCCACCATTAATTTTTCGAGCCATTCGCCAAGCCCAACATTCAGGAACCCATTCCTTGTAATAAAAGGTCAATGAGAAGAAATCCATTCCTTCCTCCATTATCCCTTTTAAAATATTTAGTAGAGTAACATTGAACTGACCATTATGACAACCACCAATAACAGTAACAGGTAGATGATCACCATTTCTTAATTTTGGCATATCAGTGACACTAAGACCAGTAATCCATGTATCTTCATCATTTGGTGGGTGATTTGACCAAGTTGATGGATTACCATGACCATCAAAGAATAAAAAACCACATCCGCCACTTATTGCCGAAACAACATCACCTACACCCGTGAAACTACCATCGGAGGTCCATAGTTTTATTCCTTCAAAATCAGACATATAGTCTAAAGCATATTGATTTTCTTCTTCACCTTCATAGTATTGATCACCAGGTGCAGAATCCCCGCCAACAACAACCATTCTATCAAACCATTCCTCCCCATATGCTGTTGTTTCATAAGTAATAATCTTATCAACCATAATTTTAACTTCCATTGTATTTCTACAGGGTAATCTACCCAAGTAAACATCAGGAACTAGATCGATAATATCTTTATTTGCTCCAACCCATTCTGCAAATACGCCATTACCATTGGAATCCCAATCCGAGAAATTTCCATCCCCATCATAGATATCTGCATAGTACAAATCACTAATAAAAGAGCCCTCATGGCCATCATCAACATGAGAATATCTTACGGGAACATGCCATTTAAAACGCTGACCGACCATACCGCCGACTAGTAAAACATAATCGATACCCATTGTTTCTTTGGCATCTTTAATGAAATATTTAATCTGTTCTTGATTATCAACACCTTCGTATTCATCATAGATTTCTTCAACAGGTTTCAAAAGTGTTTGAATGCCGACATCATTCTTATGATCAACAAGAGGTTGAAGTTGTGATGTAAATTTTTCAGGGGCAATAATTACCAGGTTATACTCATCAGAAACAAATAAAGGCTTCTTTGGGGATTCATACAAAATATTAATATCTACCGTATCAGAGTAAAGGAGGGTCATTTCAGAAGGATTATATCGAACAGGAAAACATCGAACAGATAATAAAAAACTGTTTTCATTATTAATAATACCTGCTTTAATTGTATAGCTAAATTGAGATTCAGGATATATTTCAATTTCATCTTTCATTTCTCCTGTTTTTGCAGATATCTGTTTTCCGCCAACAAAAGAAATAGGCTCAGGTGTAGAAGCAATTTTCTTTTCTAATATATATTCTTGATGTTCTGAAAATGTCACATCAACATCTATTATTTGAGTTCCAAATGGAAAAATATATGTCCTAACATGAGCAGGAAGTAAAGGATAGTCGATCTTCCTTAAGTTTGAATTTGCATTTTCAATATTGACAATAATATTATCATTTTCTTCAACAATTTGCAGTTCAGAAAAAGTAATTGTTTCTTCTTTTCCTAATTTTTTCTGTTCAGTTTCAGGAAATGCAACAGCCCCAAGTCCACTTATTAGTAAGACTCCAATTACTACTATCGGTATTATTTTCTTCATATTTTTTAACTCCCCAGTTGTGGAATGATTTAGTGTTAGTTATATTGTTTGCGAATATTTATTAAGTTAAGATGGAAGAGGCTGATGTATTGTGAGGATGCGTATTATTTTGGTAAGTATGTATCATACGTAGTTGGTAGATTTTAGTTCACCATGTACATCGCCATTTGGCATTGTTGCATCGATTTTTATGATGTTTCCAACTTCTGGCGCATAATAGTATCTAAACAAATCAAAGAATGTTGATTCTATCTCCCAAGCATCAAAGATTCCTGCATCAACAGATACGCTTTGTTTATTTTTACAATGAAATGCAAATGGCATCCAGTAATATCCAGTTGTAAAGGTAATTGGTATCTGTATGAGACCAAAAATGCCTCCAATATCCATTTTCATTACAATATCCATATTGGGAAGATCCCAGAATTTATTCGAAGAAAGTGGGAAATCAAAGAGTGGAAAATCAGTGCTTAAATCACCATCTATTGTTACTTTAAATGGGATGGGAAGTGCTATTGGAAGGGGATATATCTTTGCTAAGGTAATACCTTTTATTTCAGCTGTTATATCTTTTAATTGTAAATCAGATTTGGTGAAAACAAGTGTCCCATCCATGCGTGTCAATATATTTTTCATACTACCTATAATGTAGATACTGCCACTTGAAGAACTGAAGTATATCTCATAAACGCAGTTCAATTTTCCTGTGAAATCTACTTTATATGTACTACCACTTGTATCGGCAACTGTCCAGGTGAAATCATCGATTTCTCCATCAAAATATATTTTTGTTCCTTCCTCCTCATAGTCAAAAGTAAAGTCATCAATTGTATATGTCCAACTATCTCCAACATTCCAAACAGGAACATCGTCATCAAGGAGAATATATCCTATGTTTTGTTTTTGTTTAATATTTGTGTTCCCAACAACAGTTATTGCACTGGTTATTAGCAGCATAAAAACTATTATTCCAAATATTTTGATCTTCATACTATACCCCCGTAGCATACTATACTAATTATAAAAATCTCTATTTAAATGTATCGTATATATAATATTGTAGGATATGTAGAAATTTCATGTTTCCAGAAGATTTATATATCGATGGATGTAATAGTTATTGTAGAATGACAAAACTCAATAACCGGAAAAAAGAACTGGACAAACAAAGAACTGAATGGAGAAAAAAACATCGAACGCTTAATGGACGAATCATTCTCTATCCGGAAAAACCTCCGGAACATATAAATGCGCGAGGAAGCAAAGTGTATAATTGGTTCTGGAAGAGAATTCTTTTGGAGACTAATCCACAGGAGATACCGGCAATTATTTCAGCTGTTAAAGGTCAAATAAAAAGAGAGTCTGACAAAAAAAAGATACAAGTATTTCGAACTATGATTGGAATGGCAGAAGACGCCTATCAGCTGAAGCGATTGGAGGATATTAAGGATTATGATTCAGAGCTGATGCTTGGAAAAAAACCGGTGTATAACTCGGAGCAAGGTGTGATTTACAAAGGCGGCGAGATCTATACTACTGATTATACTGAAGATGAAGATGAAATTATTGTTCGTGACATTGAAGGTATTATTGTTGATGCTCTTTCTTCAGAGGACAGACAGGGCAATGTGAAACTAAAAACGATGAGAAACAACACCTATAAAAACTGGAATTATATGGGGAAATTGTAGTTCGCCAATAGATAATATAGTGAGGGGAAGTTTTTAGGATTATTTTTTTGATGATATTTGTTTTGTTGTTTTAGTATGATTCTGGTGTGACGAAATTAAATGGTTGATTTTTGTCAGCGAGAATTTTTGTTGAATTTGGCATAATGTTTGCAAGATCTGTAACTGTTATAATGCCTACAAATTCGTTGTTTAAAATAACAGGGAGTTTTTTTATTTTATGTTTTCTCATGAGTTCTGCTGCCTGTTCTATTTTTGCTGATGCATGTATTGTTATAATATTTTTTGACATGATCTCTTCAATTTTTGTTTTTTTAGGATTTTTTTTATTTACTATGACTCGTTCGATGATGTCTCTCTCAGTTATAATTCCAACAATAACTTCACTGTTTACAACGACAAGACTGCCTAGTCTGCATTCTTTGTATTTGTTACATGCATCTAAAACTGTTTTGCCATGACGTCTTTTACAAACATTCTGTCACCTAGATTTATATGAAATGGCATATCGCCTAATTATATCTTCTGTTGCACTGAGCTTGTTTTTTTAACTTTTGAGATCAAGTCTTCTGGGGAGTAAAAATAGGTCTCTTGGAATACCGTTTAATGCATGGTTTTACGTCATATGACGTATAAAATAAGGAAAACTATAAATTGGAATACTAAATTCTTTCTTTTGAGGAGAGCTAGATGGGAATATTGATAGATAAAGAATGGGAGACAACCCTATTCTATTTAGCAACACTAACAACAGTTTTTATCTTGGGTTGTTTAGTGCGGTTGCTACTTGCATAAGATATTTATTTCTAGAATAGTTGGAGGAGTTTTTTTTACTTTTATTGTTGTAGTATTTTGTTGTTGTAGTTATTGATGGGGAGGAAAGGGGAGGTGATGGAAATGAGTAAATGGAAAAATGATTCCTTCCCCATACCAACTACATAATATTGAAAATATGGCATATAAATCTACTATATAAAATTTTTCATATAAATTTAAATTTTATGTATAAAAATTTGGAGCAGGCAACAGACATCTAATTATATACTAATTAAAACTGAAACTCTTTTGTAAAGATTTTATCCAAAATAAATTTTCTAACACAGCTGATATCTGAATCAAGATAAATAGCGGCAATTAACGCTTCAAGTGCATTGGCAAGATTCGTACGATTCGAAGAACCGTTCTGTTTAACTTCTCCTTTTCCAAGCAGAAGAAACTGACCAAGTTCCATCTTCTCAGCAACCTTTGCTAAAAAATTATTATTCACTCCAGAAGATCTCCTGCGAGTAAGCTCCCCTTCTGAAAAATATTTATTACCTTTGTACAACTGATCAGAGACGATAAAATTGAGTATGCTGTCTCCAAAAAACTCCAAGCGCTCGTTAAATTCAAGAGGAAGGTCTGCTTCAAAAGCAAACGTCTTATGTGTAAGAGCAGTTTTCATCAAACTTTTATCTTTAAATGTGTATCCGATTTTCTTCTCAAGAAGTTCATAATCAATTTTTTTCATAATACAAATCACATATCAGTATATCCTACATTACTGTATCGTTAAAAATTGATGTATTCAAATAATTTTCTACCAACATCTAAATCATCAAGTGCATGAATTAACTCGTCTTTACTCTTAAAAGGTCTTTTTGCTAGAATTCTTGCTGCTCTCTTTTTACCAATTCCTGGTATCGCCTCAATTGTTTCTCTTGGAGCATTGTTGATGTTGAGAGGAGAAGGAACTGCAGTTACGGATCTATAACCATAATCTACAATGTTTACATCAAAAAATCTATCTAATGGAAAAACACCAGGGATTCCGACAAGCAATGGATAACTACCCAGTTGTCTACCAAACGTTAGTTTCCCATCATAGACTTCTGTAAAAACATCTTTTAAAATAGTCCCCGGGGGGATAAGTCTTTTGAGCATAGGACGTTCTATTTGCTCTCTTACCTTTCGTTTAAACCTTTTAAACTCAGCTTTATGCCGCTTAATATTCTTATTACCAAAGGAGTGCATCTTTGTATTAGGGATAGGGATAACTTGACGGAGATTGATTCTTCTTACAAGAAGATGATTGTCATATATTTGTTTTAAGAATTCGAAATCAAGTGTAAATGTGTCTTTAGTTTCACCGATAAGACCGAAGACGAAATTAAGACCTGGGAGTAGTTCAGACAAGCCACTTTCGCCTCTCTTTGAGCCTACTTCATTTAAAAGCCGTATAGCACTCATAATTTCGTCAGGTGATGCTTTGAGGTTATTCTTTTTAATTACGACGGGATCGACACTCTCCACGCCAAATGCAGCAACATCACCAGAGGTATGATATTTGATAATGGTTTTTGCAATTCGCCTGCATTCCTTGGGATATCTCGCAATTATTCCAGGATTGGCATTATCGATGTGAAGAGTTTTTAGATCTGGAGCAAAGGTTCGAATTCCTGAAAATAGCTTTTCAATGGCATCTGGATTTGGTTGTGGAAATTCTAGTTCTCCAGCTCCTTTTGCCATATATGAAAAAATACATGGTTGACTGCCGATGCGAAAATGTCTGATACCTGCATTGTATAACGCTTGAACTTCAGCTATAACATTCTTAATCGGCCTAAAACTGGGTATACCTTTACTTGGTTCGCTACAAAATGAACAACCACCAACAATACATCGAGCACAACCTCGGTATGTTTCAATTTCAGTTATGAGATGATCTGGAAAAAAAGGATGTTGTTGAACAATGCTTGCGCCTCTAATAGCAAACTCTCGTATAGCACCAGGATCTGATCTACATAACGATGAATTAACTTCATCATAATTAAGACTGTTTTGTAATAATTCAGAGATAACAATCTCGCCATCACCGTCTGCAATAAGGTCAAAAACATCTTCAACAACTCTAGTGTCTTGAATTTTTTTTCCGCCAGAAATTCCAAATCCGTATCGGGCAGCTGGCCCAGTTAAAATCTTTACAGGCTCATGAACATCACTTAAAAAAGATACAAGTTCATTTGGACTAGCTGGAAAACCAGACAGATATCGCCCGGGAACAGACATGCCAGCAATGACGATAAGTAAATCAGATTCAGAAAGAGTTTTCAAAAGAATATTATCGTTTCGAATTTGATCAATGGTAACATAAAAAATCTTGGCAGTTTTATCATACCGCCATACTGCTCCTGCGATATATCGAGGATATGGACTGATATACGGGGGTACTCCAAGGCAGGTTGGTTCATCGACATAGCCATCTAGGATCGAGACGTTTAGCATCAGAATTACTGCAAGCTGTTATGTTTTAAAAAAACTTTGTTGAATCGTATGCAATCGATCACATTACTTAAACATCCAAAGCAGATACATTTATAAAAGAAACCCATATTCGACGTGAAATTGGATGATACCATGATAAATGCATATATACTTATAATGATGAAGCCAGGGAACACAGACAAGGCTATTACAGCAATGAGAAAGATTGAAAATGTTGAAAAAATCTCGGTTGTCGCTGGCGAATATGATATTGTTGTAAGAGTGCATGTAAAACGTCTCGAAAATCTTCTCAAAGTAACGGAGAAAATTCAGATGATAAATGGTGTGAAAAAAACAACCACTCAAGTAATTGAAAAAGAACTTGCATTATGAGAATTAGAAGGAAATATCTCTTCTACGCACTTGCGTTTACCTCTGCAATTATTGCAGCAGCAGTATCGGCGATAGATGCGAAAATAATTAATGATGTTATAACAGATGACCCATGGGCATTCGGCGTCTCGTGTTTTGTCGTAGGTACTTTTGTAACACTTATTATTGTTCTTATCTTTTCAATACCTCTGAAGGGTAAAAGTCTTGGATCAAAAATTATAGATCCATCATTTAGACGACTCAGACTTGTACGAAAAGAGGAGCTGAAATATCACACGCTCGCTGGGATCGGAAATGCTTTTCTGACGATTGGTTATTTTTTCCTTCTTTCCATGCTTGGGGATCCATCTGCTGTGCTTCCGTTCTCCCAAATCGTTATTTTATATCTTATTCTTATGGAATCAATCGTTGAAAAAAATATACCGACACTCTCTGAAATTCAATCCTCACTCATCGTAACATTCGGGGCAATCCTTGTATCAATTAGTCTTACGGGAACTCTAACTCTTGAATCAATGGCTATAGTATTTCTTGTGATAAATCCTGCATGGGTTTTATTTTCCATCTATCAAAGAAAACTAAAGCTGTTAAAAATTGATAAGAGACCAAATGATGCCCTTAACATCAGGTTTTGGAATGTTGTATTTGCATGCATATTCGTATTTATTTTGGTTAATATGTATGATTTATTTATGGGAAGTAGTCATTTTCTCGCAGGGCTTTCTGCATCAATTAATCATTTTGGTTGGGTAGCACTTACAATGGCTGTCACGTTTTTTTCATATGTCTTTTACATTCGTGCTCTTGGAATTGGAAAGGCAAGTGTCACCCAAGCTGTTCGTGCATCAACAGTTCTTTTTGCCATCCCGTTTTCTCTTCTGCTTGCATACTTAAACATTATCCCGCCATTTTCTACAGATCCAGTGATGTTGTTGATTAAAGTGATTGGTACGACTCTTGTCATTCTTGGTATTGTCTCTTTTGCTCTTAGTCTTGTGAAAGCATATGTATTCATCAATGTTAAAACAGGTGTTCCTATTGAAGAGACAATGAAGAAACTTTGGAATATCCGTGGTGTGACTCGTGTTACTGCAACTGCAGGTCCATATGATTTTATTGTTAAGATTCGAACGCGAACTCTTGTTAAAGGATATGAACAAATTATTCGGAAGATCGAAGAAATTGAAGCCATTGAAGAGTACAAATGGGAATCGGTTTTGAAGGAATGGGAAGATATCTAATCTAATAAGAAAACTATTTCATCATTTCCGGCATTCTCATTTTGATTGATTATGATTGATAAGAGACTTGAGAAACTTGCCTATGTTTTAATACATCATTCACTTAGAATAAGGAAAAATGATTTGTTTGTGATATCAGGTAGCCCGGTTGCAGCTCCATTGATAAAGGAAGTGTATAAGCAGGCGGTACAAGTTGGTGCCTACCCATTTACAAGAATAGGGATTGACGGGCTTGCTGAAACTTATTTTAAATATGCATCTGAAAAACAACTGAAATATGTATCTCCTATCGCTAAATTCGAGATTGAACATATTGATGCGCGTCTTGCAATTATTAGCCAAGAGAATACAAAAAGTATGACAAATGTTGATCCAAAAAAGCAAGCGATGAGTAGTGTTGCTATGAAAGATATACATCAGATTTTTTTGGAGAGAGCTGCAAAAAAAGAGCTTCGATGGTGTGTTACTCAGTATCCGACAAATGCTGCTGCTCAAGATGCAGATATGTCTCTTGGAGACTATGAAGATTTTATTTTTAATGCAGCACATGTAGACAAGAGGGATCCTGTTGGTCATTGGAATAAGGTTTTCAAAGAGCAGGAAAAAGTGAGAAAGCTTATGGATTCTAAGAAACAATTGCATGTAATAGCAAAGGATACCGACTTGACTGTTTCTGTTGATGGTAGGAAATGGATTAATTGTTACGGTAGGGAAAATTTTCCTGATGGTGAAGTATTCACAGGGCCTATTGAAAATTCGGCAGAAGGCTACATTAGTTATTCTTTTCCAGTATCTCATGGTGGCCGTGAGGTAGATGATATTAAGCTTTGGTTTAAGAAGGGTAAGGTTGTGAAAGCAGAGGCTTCTAAAGGTAAAAAATTCCTTGAGTCCATGCTTGATATGGATAAGGGAGCTCGCATGATTGGGGAGTTTGCTTTTGGCTTGAATTATGGTGTTAAAAAATATACGAAAAATACGTTATTTGATGAAAAGATTGGTGGCACTATACATTTAGCTGTTGGGAGTGGGTATCCTGAGACGGGGAGTAAAAATGAGTCAAGTCTGCATTGGGATATGATGTGTGATTTACGTAAGTTTGGCGAAGTCTATGCAGATAACGAGTTGATTTATAAAAATGGTAAGTTTTTGACTGTCTGATTTATAGCCAATTAAAAATGAACAATATTTTAGATATATTTAAATATAAAATTTAATATATCAATATGGGAAAAAACATACCATTTAAGATAAAGTTTTATAAGGAGGAAAAATAAATGAGATATAACAATAAGTTAAATAAGATATTAAAGGCAGCAATCGTATTTATGATCGCATTTGTAGTGATCATGCCAGCATCGGCTACTATTTTTAAAGGAAATGTACAATCAATAACTCATAAACAACCACAAGGAGCAAGTCTTTCTACTACAATATATGTCGATGATGACAATACAGGTGGGCCATGGGATGGAACACCAGAGCATCCATATCAGTATATACAGGATGGGATAGATGCTGCAGAGGATGGTTATGAAGTCTATGTTTTTAATGGAACATATCATGAAAATATTGTTGTATTCAAATCTATCTTGTTAACTGGTGAGGATAAAGAGATAACAATTATCGAATGCGGTGGCGCTTGTTCAGTTGTTTCAATAACTGCAAACAGTGTAAATCTTAGTGGTTTTACTATAGAAAACAGTGGAACTGGCAGCAATCATGCAGGCGTTTCTATTAACTCACAAAATAACACCATAACTGTAAATAATATCATACATAACAACTACGGTATACGTGTGATTGAACCAAATAATAATATCTATTTCAACAACTTTATTGACAATATTCAAAATGCGTATGACGAAGAGAATAATAGCTGGGATAATGGATGTGCTGGTAACTTCTGGGATGACTACCCAGGTGTTGATGAAAACGAAGACGGCATAGGAGATACAACATATACTATATTAGAAAATGAAACATATGATTGGTATCCACTTATACATTGGTATGGATCAATAAAAAATCTTGATACAGAAGAAATCTTTCTCACAATACAAGATGCAATTGATGACGTTGACACTGAATCAGGGCATACAATTTTTGTAAAATCAGACATCTATCATGAACATATTTTAATTGAGAAACCTATAAACTTAATCGGCGAATATAATAAAAATACAATCATTGATGGACGTGAATTTGGAATTGTTGTAAGAATCAATGATGAATTAAAAGATGACTATTCAGCCTATCTAACTGGTTTTACAATTAAAAACAGCGGAAATGAATACACTGATGCAGGAATAGAAGTTACCTCTGATGAAAATACAATAACTAAAAATATTATCGAAGATAATTATCATGGAATCTACCTCAAACATTCATCAGATGACAACAATATCTCGTATAACCTGATAAGAAACAATAATTGGAACGGTATCTATATAGAGTCAGTCTGCTCTATAAATGATGGAAATATAATTTTTGAAAACACTATTGAAAACAACAATTACGCAGGCATAGCGATGGAGGGCTCTTCATATAATTATATTTATCATAATAATTTCATCAGAAACTTGCTCAATGCATATGATGACTCCAACAATATATGGGATGATGGTTATCCATCCGGCGGCAATTACTGGGATGACTATACAGGCGAAGATGCAAATGGAGATGGAATCGGAGATACTCCATATGAAATCGAGGATGGGATCAACAAAGATAGATATCCTCTCATGGAACCCCGTAGTGAACTATATGTAGAAATCACATCACCGCAGAATGGACTCTATCTACGAAATCTTAGATTATTTCCGTTTTTATTGCAACAAAGAACGATTATATTTGGAGCGGTCACAATAGAAGTTGAAGCATTCGCTCATTCCGGGATTGAAAAAGTTGAATTCTATATTGACGCTAATGCATTTGCAGACGGAACAGACTACGATGAGCCCTACAGTTGGACATGGAAAGGAGGCTCTCTGATAAGAAGTAGACATACCGTACTTGTCGTAGCCTACGATAACGCTGGAAACTTCAAAACCGACGCGATAAGTGTCCGTAAGTTTATCTAATATTCCCACTCTCCTCTCTTTTTTTTATCTCAATAGTTGATTTTTTAAAAAACCATTAAATAATATCTTTTCATTCCCAAACGTACAATGTGCGGCATTATTGGCATTATTGGGGAAAAACCAGTTTCTCGTCTGATCTATCATAGCTTATTTGCAATACAGCATCGTGGTCAGTCGTGTGCAGGAAAACTTACCTATGATGGTAACATCCATGTGACAAAAGATGCTGGACTTGTCCGAGATGTCTTTAACGAGGAAAAAAAGATCGATACACCCGGAAGTGTAGGAATTGGTCACACCAGGTATTCAACCGCAGGGATGGATGATATCGGATCTTTAAAGAAAAATGCACAGCCAGAATATCTGGTAAACCCGTTTCTTGCAGCGGTTCACAACGGCAACATATACAATTGTTTTGAACTGAGCAAAAAAACTAAGAGAAAACCACGGACAGATTGTGACATTCAATGGCTATTACTCCTCATGGCAGATAAACTCTACAAACAAGAACTAACAGTTGATATCATCTTTAAAGCATGTGAGGACATTATGCATCAACTTAAAGGGAGTTTTGCTGCTTTATATCTTGCTGATTCTGGAGACAACCCATATCTTTTTGCAATAACTGATCCTCATAAAATTCGACCATTGGTTTTAGGAAAATCTGACGGTATGTATTGCCTTACCTCTGAGACACGGGTCTTTAAGAAAATAAATTTTGAATATGTGAGAGATATTCCAGGAGGTGCAGTTGTTGTCATTGATAAAGATGGGAATATCTACGAAAAACAGATAATCAAAAAACAAGAACTTCCTTGTATGTTTGAATACGTCTATTTTGCAAAACCTGACTCACGGATTAATGGACGATCAGTCCATAAGGTTCGTGATGAGATTGGAAGAATACTTGCAAGAGAACATCCTGTTGAAGCAGATATTGTCATCCCTGTTCCGGAATCCGGAAGAAGATATGCAATTGGGTATACACAAGAATCCAATATTCCTATTGATGATGGAATAATGAAGGATAAAGATGAACGTTCTTTTATACAACAAACACAGGAAAGTAGAGATAAGATTGTTGCAGAGGGTTTGTCTTTTATTCGTTCTGTTCTCGAAGGAAAACGAGTGGTGCTTCTCGACGACTCAATTGTCCGTGGGACAAACATCAGAAAACTTGTTCGAGGTTTAAGAAACGCTGGTGCAAAAGAAGTTCACGTAAGAATCGGCTGCCCGCCTCTTATTGCCCCATGTTATCTTGGAATTGATATGAGAAGTAAAAAGGAGTTTATCGCCCGAGACAATGATGGAAATATAAAACCATGGGATGCCATTGTAAAAGAGATCGATGCTGACTCCCTTGGATATATTAGTATAGAGGGGTTGAAGAAAGCTATAGGATCTGAAATTTGCAAAGGGTGCATCGAGTTTCCAGAAGGATATCCTCCTGACATGCAAAACGACGTGAAAAAAATGTTTAAAGACGATAAAACAGGAATACGAGCATACGAATGTGTATAGAACTATGTTTTTGGTTGAATCATGATTGAAATCGTCAATGGAACACTTGAAGAACAGATCATAAAACTTTTACAGAAAACATATCCAATAACAATCATTGATCTTGAGAAAAAACTTCATATTTCAAGAAACATGATTATACGAGTATTGCAAAAACTTCAAGTCAAAGGCGTCGTACAATTAGAGCCTCTGCCAGATAAAACATACATCAGACTGATAAGAAGAGATTTTAGGTTTGTAGGGAAAAAGAGGCAGAAAAAATTTATAAAACATCGTTCGGGAAAGAAAATTCAAGAGCCGGGAAAATACGACGGCAATATGTATTCTTAGAACAAGTATTTAGTATATCCCCCCCAAAGTGTTTTTTTGTATGATAACATTTAAAACAAAATCGTATTATACCCTAGTCGGTGGAAGGAGAGCAATGGAAGAAACTACGGTAACGGCAAAAGAAAAAAAAGGCAGTACTGCTAGTAAGAATGGAAAACCAAAAATTGCCTATTTTTCTATGGAGATCGGTATCGATGAACATATACCTACCTACAGCGGCGGTCTTGGCATATTAGCAGGGGATACGTTAAAATCATGTGCAGACCTCAACGTTCCAATCGTAGGAGTTACACTACTTTCTGAACATGGATATTTTTATCAAAAAATAGATAAAGAAGGCAATCAAATTGAGTTGCCCATTAATTTTAATATCAATGATTTTCTCACGCTTCTTCCAAGTAAAACAAGTGTGACAATAGAAGATAGAACAGTACATATTCGTATCTGGAATTATCTTGTTAAAGGCGTTAGTGGCTATATCGTCCCAATTTTTTTCCTTGACACAAATGTTGATAAAAATAGTGAATCTGACAGAGAGATTACAAAACATCTCTACGGTGGTGATAACAAGTATCGTCTCGCACAAGAAATCGTTCTCGGCATTGGAGGCGTTCGAGCGTTACAGGCACTTGGCTATAAAACAATAGATAAGTATCATATGAACGAGGGGCATGCTGCTCTTGGTACTCTTGAACTTCTCGATAAACTTAGAAATATTGAAAAAGTCAGAGAACAATGTGTCTTTACAACACACACTCCTGTTGCTGCTGGTCATGATCAGTTTGATCTCTCGTTTGCAAGACCTATGATTGGAGAGATACTGCCAGAGTCTATTCTGAATGAGGTTACTTTTGAAAACAGATTAAATATGACTCGGCTTGCGCTTTTTTTCAGCCATTATGTTAATGGTGTTGCAAAAAAACATGGTGAGGTTTCTCGTCTTATGTTCCCAGGGTATTCCATCGATTCCATTACAAATGGTGTTCATACGCCAACTTGGGTCTCTGAACCTTTTCAGCGGTTATTTGATAAACATATGCCTGGATGGCGCTCTGATCCATATATTCTTAGAGCTGCGTTCAGCATAGATAAAAACGAAGTATGGGACGCTCATATGGAAGCGAAAAAGAAACTGATCGATTTTGTCAACAACAGATACAACGTCGGCATGAACTATGATCATTTCACTATAGGGTTTGCAAGAAGACAAACTCCATATAAAAGACCTGATCTGTTGATTTCTGATCCAGAGCGGCTTATGCAGCTTGCTGAAAGAGTAGGGAATGTACAGATTATTTATGCGGGAAAAGCACATCCTAAAGATGGCCGTGGTAAGGAAGCAATTAAAAGAATTTTTCATACGATGAAAACAATTCATGGGAAAGTAAAAATTGCGTATATCCACAATTACGACATGACCATTGGGAAAATGATGACTGCAGGTGTTGATATTTGGCTGAATACGCCAAGGAGGCCGATGGAGGCATCAGGAACTTCTGGGATGAAAGCAGCTCACAATGGAGTTCCACAGTTCAGTACTCTTGATGGTTGGTGGCTTGAGGGATGTATCGAGAACATCACTGGATGGGCAATAGGTCCAGAAAAAACAGAAGAAGAAGAATCTGATGATGATATCGATAGAAACGATCTCTACGGTAAGCTTGAAAGTTGGATCATACCTAAATTCTATAACGACCGTGATAACTGGATAAGAACTATGAGAAGCTGCATTGCAATTAATGCATCGTTTTTTAACACAAACAGAATGGTTCAACAATACGTTTTAAACGCGTATTTTATGTAAAAACACATCTTTATATTTTGGCATGATGTTTTCTATATCTTCCACCCAGCAGCGTAGTATTTCTGCAACACTCCATGCCTGGGTGATGCATCCACGTGGGAGATATGGAGGTTCTCCATCAAATATTTCGTAGATGGAACCATCCCATCTGTCTCCAAAAACGTTAAACATTGGCTGTAAAAAATTTTGAAATGCAAACTCTCTCCATGTGGGTTCATGGTTTTTTACTTTAATAAACGCAGTAATAAAGGGACCCATAAGCCATGGCCACACGGTACCGTTATGATAGGCGACATCTCTGTTGTGATCGCCAATGTAGCTTCCCATATATCTTGAGTCATCCGGCGAAAGTGTTCTCAACCCAAAGACGGTGGTCAATCTATCTTGAACGTCGTTTACGATTTTTTCTTGCAACTCTTTATCAATCATAGGGAAATCAAGGGAGACAAGAAAGATCTTATTTGGTCTACATGATTCATCTTTGGTGTCAATCACGTCATATTGTTGGTCATATTGACGGGTAAAACTTTCTTTTACTTTTTCTGCAAGATCAGAATAAACATCATCTCTTGCGATTATGTTGGCGAGATTTCCCATTATTTTCAATGCATTATACCAGAGAGCCTGAATTTCAACTGCTTTTTTTGCACGAGGTGTTGGATAGTAGTCTCCTATTTTTACATCCATCCAGGTAAGACCTTCTGCATGGCTTATGAGAAAATCATCATCCATGTGAATGTCAAAGTCGGTTCCGTTTTTGTAGCCATCAACAATAGAACATAAGGTCTTCCACATATCCTTTATTGAATCTGTATCGTTTGTATATTTTAGGTATTGATACACTCTATCGATAAACCATAATGAAGCATCTACGGTGTTATATACTGCAACAGAATCTCTCTCCATAAACGCATTGGGAATTAGACCATTCTTACAGTAATTGCTAAAGCTAAATAGTATTTGTTTTGCATCATCAAATCGTTTTGTAACAAGCGCGATTCCTGGTAGTGCGATAAGTGTGTCTCGCCCCCAGTCTGCAAACCAATGATACCCTGCAACAATAGATTTTTTGTCTCCTTTTTTAACGACGAAATTATCTGTTGATAGAGCAAGTTTTTTGAATTTACTTGGAAGACTTGCATGTTCAAGTAGTCTATTCTTCCTCCAAAACTCCTTGAAATATATTTTTGAAGGGTTACTATACTCATCATCTTCAAGTGTAAGAACTAGGTAATATTCACCAGATTTTTTGATTGTTTTACAAAAATCACCGACATGTAGATTGTTGTCTATGAAGGAGTCGTTTCTTTTGAAATCTTTTTCATAATGGGATTCAATCCAGAACTCCTCTGGGAGATATGATGAATCTCTAAGCATAATCTTTAATGTTTTATCGATGTTGCTTGGTTTTATCAAAACGCCATGTTCAAACGTGTCTTGTTTAAACGAGACAGAACCTTGCCCGGTTACATCATAAAAATGCCTAGAGTTAATTGTTGGACTGTGAATAATAGATACCTGCTTATCTGTCTTTACTTCATATTTGATAATGGTTGTGTTTTTTTCATGTTCCATAAAAATTGTCTTTCTTATTTTTACGTCTCCAATGTCATAAAGAAATGAGGGGAAAACGTCAAAATCAAAAATTCCTGTATCATTATTCAAATCATATATCCGATTGTCAATCTGAATTTTCTCATACACATTTGATACGAAAAGATGTCTTTTTGTCGGTGGATCCAAACTGGCAATAAGCAGGCCATGGAACTTACTCGTATTTACGTTGGAATAAGTGAGCGAAGCATAGCTGCCAAGGCCGTTTGTCGTTATCCATTCTCTCATAATCCAAATATCATAATTTATAGTAAGTGATTTTTAAGCATTGTATTATTTTACAAATTCTTTGTAAATATCCAGTGTTCTTTTTGCAACAGCATCCCAGCTGAAAACATCTATTGCTCGTTTTCTTCCGTTTTTACCCATTTGAACGCCTTTATCATCTAATGATAAAACCTGTTTGATACCCCATGCGATATCGTTTGGATCAAATGGATTTATATGAACACCACATTGGTCCTTACCACTAGCAACTATTTGTTCACGAAAACCACTTGTCCCTCTTGCTCCTACGACAACGGGTTTTGCCATAGACATCGCTTCTGTGGAGACAATGCCAAATGGTTCATAAAGAGACGGAAGTATAACGATATCACTTGCTGCATAGTGTAAAATACGTTCTTCTTCAGTTACAAATTCAGTTCTTAATATGATTTTTCCGTCTAGCCCCAACTCTTTTATCCGGTTTTTGATATCACTCTCCATATCACCAATTCCCAGAAGTACAAGTTTGGTGTTTGGAAACTCCTTTAAAACATTTGGCATCGCTTCAACCAGTTTATCTGCACCTTTTACCGTTACAAGACGTCCGATGAAAAAAAGCATGGTTTCATCATCTTTAACTCCATATCTTTGTCTAAGGTTTTTCTTATCTTGTTGCGGTATCTTATCGGGATCGTATTTGTTTGGGTCTATCCCGTTCCAACAAACCCTGATTTTTTCTTCAGGAAAACCTAATTTTTTGAGTTCATCCTTCATGGCATAAGATACGGTTATAACACAATCGGCAATTTGCCCTCCTTCAAATTCGATATCTTTAATTGTTTGAGAGCCGCCTCCAACAGATCTTCCCACCTCTGTTGAATGAACATGAAACATCAGTGGTATATCTAACGCTTTTTTAGCAACGATCCCTCCCATGATTCCAAGCCAGTCATGGGCATCAATAACATCAAAAGATTTACCACCATTGTCAGTAATTAAGTTGACAAGTCTGGATGCGGAAAATAAATTATAGCTTATTACATCTGAGAAAAACTGAAAATTATCCCCCCAATTTTTTAATTCTTGATTTGTATACATATGAAGAGTAGATGCGATATCAATATTTTTTGGCCTATAAACAGTGATACCTTTCCAGCTATCTGACGTTTTATGTTTATTTTGATCATTTAAAGAAAAAACCGTAATTTCGTTACCCATCGCCATTTGTTTTTGGGTAATTTCAGTAGCAAACGTTCCCAGCCCGCCAAAGATTACTGGTGGAAACTCCCAAGAAAAATGCACGATTTTCATACTCAACCATCTCTCCTCATTAAATTAATCTAATCTATGCTTTAAATCCTGAAGGATATTCATATAATTAATAAAACCATCATAGGGAACGTCATACGGACTGAAATATGCATGAACATTGCCATCCTCAAATCCTTTTGTTGAGACATAGTAAAGATGATCTGATGTTTGCAGTAGGCGCCATGTATGCAATAACTCTTTATCATCATGTTGTCTCAACTTTCGTCCGATATCTCGAAGCTCATTAAAGCAGGCGATCTGCATATCGTTCCCAAGCCATGTGGAGACATCTCGATCTTCATCTGCCCATGAAATCGCCCAAGGAACATCAATTTCACCAACTGGCTCGTATCTCTCAGCTGCTTCACTAACAGTGACAAAGTCAAGATGGTTATGTTTCAATACCTCTCCAGGAAGGTGTCGTACGAAATCAAATATACCTGTCTCAGTCCATTGATGCTCTCCAAATGTTTCATAGTCCATAAAGAGATTAATAAGATCTCCTTCGCAGTGAGACATCCAACGTGCATATTTATCTGCAGTAAGTGGAAAACCAGGCCAATCACGAGCTGAAAATCGAAAACCAACATCATCACTGAGTTTATAGTTTCTCAGAAGTACTTTGAGATCTGCATTCACTGGTTTATATATGAAGTTTGGTGAACGCCAGCCTAAAATCCTGTCCGAACCTTCAGTAATAATTCCTTTGTAACCTAGTTCTGCAATTTTTTTTGCGATACGATTATCATAGATAGCTTCTGTGTTTCTGAAAACCTTTGGCGTATAGTTGAAGATTCTTTTGATCATCTGCCGATGCATTTTTACTTGTTCTTCAAATTCATCAAGTTCATCATATAATGAGGATAACGAGTGAAAATAGGTTTCTTCAATGAAATCAACAGCACCTGTTCGAAATAATTCTTTAAAACTGTCAAGAACTGCCGGCATAAATCGCTCACAGTATTCAACAAATGTTCCCGTGAGACTGAACGATATTCTAAATTTACCATCAAATTCATGTATTAAATCAAGAAGAAGTTTGTTTGTTGGAAGATAGCATTTGTTCGCTACTTTTTCAAATATTTCTACATTCAGTTTTTTATCAAAATATGTGGAAAGGGAATCCATATTTTGACCAATGTTAAATACTGAAAAATGATTGAGTCGCATTGGTTGATGTACTTCAAAATAGAAACAGACAGAAGGCATTATGCTATTCCTCTGTAAACATCAAGTGTTTTTTCTGCAACGCGATCCCAAGTAAACAGGTCTATCTCTCTTTTTGAATTTTCATTTATTGTGTTTCTTAAGGCATCATATCGTAACAGGGCAATAATCTTATTTGCCATCTCATCAGTATCCCAAAAGTCAGCCCTTAGACAATTTTGAAATGCTTCAGAGACACCAGCAGTTTTTGAGACAATAGTAGGTGTACCCGCAGAAATAGCCTCAAGAGCAGTAATTCCAAACGGTTCACTCACCGATGGCATAACATACACGCTGGATATCTGGTAGATATGTCTCACTTCTTCTTCAGTCAGTTTACCAGTGAAAATAATGCGATTTGAAATCCCCATATCAACTGCTTGGCTTATCAACTTTGGAAGCATATCGCCGATTCCTGCTACAACAAATTGGGTGTCTTCATGCTCTAGGACTTTTTTTGCGGTTTTTAAGAAAAACTCTGGACCTTTCTGAATGGTGAGTCTTCCTAGGAATAGCACGATGTTCTTTTTTTCACCTTCCCCAATTGGATACACTGCATTATGGACCACAGTTATCTTATCAGGGGTTATACCGTATTTTTCAACAATTACTCTTTTTGTGAAATGACTGACGGCAATGATTTTGTCTGCTTTTTCCATGCCTTCTCGCTCAATATCAATAAACCATTGATTTGGATAAAGCCAGCCTGACCGATCATACTCAGTTGAATGGACCGTAAGAACAAGTGGAGTGCCTGTTTTTTCTTTGATTGCTACTCCTGCCTTCATAGTAAGCCAGTCATGACAGTGGATGGCATCATATTTTCCTTTTACCTTTGAGACGAGAAGTTCGTTATATCGATATACTGCTTCAAAAAACTGCCCTGCAAGTTCCTTATCTTCAGGTCGATCGTAGGGAAATATTTCTGTCTCTCCAACTTCAATTATTTTTAAATTATCTTTATCGTTATCAAATTTATGCTTGGTTTTTGGCATATAGAAATCTACTTTTACGTCTTTATCGGCAAGGCTACGAGTAAGACCGTAACAATGGGTTCCAAGACCCCCCACCTTGAACGGCGGGTATTCCCATCCAAGCATAGCCACTTTCATCGTCCTTTTTCCTCACCTAAACATTGTTTTCATAGCTGATCTGTATGTGTTAATACACTATATACATCTCTCTTTTTAATCTACCTAAATCTAGCATTATTTTTCTCTTATGTAGAGCAATCCGCGAGTTATAGAACCTACTTTTTATCTTTAAATCTTTCGTTTTTTTTAAGACTACATATGAGAGGTTCCTGAACGAATCGTCTTTGCTTTTAACCCAGGATTTTGACGTAATTACTTTTATGTATTTTAACTCCCAAAGGGACACTCGTCAGACTCTTACTAGTATCTGTGATATGGTTTATTGGGTTATAATAGTATCTAAAAAATGTATAAAAATTTAAATAATATAAAATGTAATATATAATATACAAATGTATAAAATAAAATGTTTGGGAAACAGAAAAATAACCATGCAATGTACCTATACACCCAGGAGGTCTTTGTTTAACTTACATGTAATCTTATTTTATTATCCTTATAAAATAAATCAAACGAGGCAATTTAAATGAAAGAAGACGAAAACATTTCAATTAAACAGGCAATGGATGAACTCTTAGAGACAAATATTTTTAAGAAAGTGGCAAAGAGAAATAACCGAGATTTCGCTCAAAAACTTGCGATGTGGCTTGTTAGATACATCTTGATTATTTCTTCCATGAATGAATATTTAAAAATAAATCTGGAAGTGGTTTTACTAAAGCTACATGGAGAAAAATTCAAAAAAATCTTGGAAGTTACAGACAGAACTTTTAATGTCGTCTACGAAGATTCAGATTCAGATAATTATAATAAATACATCTGGTAAAAAGTAGAAAAACTCCCTATTTGATAGCAGGATTTAAAAAATAAAGAAATGGCTGAGAGATTTTGTTTTTTCTCTCAAAACCTATATTTTTATCTAGAAAGTGTGGTGTTGTTTCCAGTATTCTTTTAACTCATCTAATGTTTTATCTAGGCAAATGGTGTCTTTTACATCGCTTATGTAGTTTGTTGGTATTGGCATCAATGTGTTGTATGGGAATTTGTAGGTATCACATATAAAGGGGTCTACAAGGACTCCGTAGTTCTTGTATGTTCCATCGCTTTCTACCCAGGTATAGAATGTTCCAACTCGTGAGCAGTTCTTGTCGTAGATAGGCATGTCAATTAATTCATCTGTCGGACAGGTTTTATGGCCGCAATGAACTGTTTTATTCCAAAAGCGACCTAATTCCTCGGTTGTTTTGTTCAGGGTTACGTGTTCACCTATTTCTCTTATATAATCGCTGTATATTGGTACCAACTTGTTTGTTCCTCTAAACCAGGTATCTCGTGTGTTTTCATTTGCTCTTATACCAAAGAAACAACCAGGGTATTCATTGTTCCAACTATTCCAGCTTTTATCTATTGTACCTATTGTGTTTCCATTTGTATCAAAAACTTCTTTTCCTACTAACTCATATGGGTTGTTTACTTTCATAGTACACATCTCCTCAATTTTTATCCCTTTATGTACTAGCCCCTATATAAAATATGTGATACTGTAAAAAACCCACATCGCGGGATTAAAGATTTCCCGTTACTCGACTATTACAACATCACATATATTATATAGACCTTTCTGCATCTATTAAAGCAATTAGCGAGGGTAAAATCAAGGGATGTGGAATTTTAACTTCAATGGTACCTCTTTACGTACCTTCTTACTTGCTCTCTTTGTTCTACCTTCGGTTAATCTTGAAAAAAGTCGAATACCGCAAGAGGGTTGAAAGTATGAAAAATAGACGAGCAGATACTGGAGTATCTGAGGTAATAGGAATTGTTTTACTATTGGTGATGGCTATAGCGCTTTTCTCTACCATTTATCTCTTCGTCATGGACGAGGCACTAGACGTTCAGGAAAAAGCCTCACCATCCGCAACTGTGCTTGGAACAATTGGAGGAAGTGATATAATATTAGAACATCGTGGTGGAGATGCATTGAGCTTGGATACGAAAATCATGATAACTATATCTGGTGTGACCTACAATATGACCGTTGGAGACCTGTTAGACGATGAATCCAAGGGGAACGGAAAGTGGAATATAGGTGAAAAACTATCCTATGCTCCATCTTTGGATATAACAGGCCGACAGGTTAGAATTCTGGTCATTGATGAGGAAAGCGGTTCAATGATAATGCAGGGAATTCTTCAAGAGGGAGATACATCGGTGGATCCGTTTGTTATTACTAGATATGCTACTAATGTTCTGAGCTATTCGGCGAAGTTGTGGATGGATTATGATTTAAAAAACTACTCTGGGTATTTGGGATTTGCAT
>JAIWHQ010000002.1:0-24990 GCA_048629575.1 Thermoplasmatota archaeon
TGTCGCAACACCCATGAGAACGCCGAGAAAACAAAACAGCAAAATAAGGGCGAGATCTAACATGAACTACTCCGTCTCCACGACAGATATACGGTGATTTCTGTCTTTTACATTTATTGTGAATCGTAGTGTTTCTTCATCGTAAATAAATTGCCCTCGAACGCATACGCTGTCGCCTTGAGTAAAATTATGAAATATTGAAGAATCATAATAGACAACTATTGAATGTTGTTCTTTGGAATCAACTAGATAGAAATAGGTGTCGTAATCTCTATCGACAGTTCCTGTTACATTTACGTTGATTCCGATATATTTGCTGGGGTTTTCTGCCAGTTGCCATAATGGAAATGTGATGTTGCTCCATTTCTGTAGAACTTTTACAAATCGTGCATCGTTTACTACGACTTCCCACTCATCATTATATTTTTGTACTTTTCCAGTGGCCTGGATTCTGTCTCCATATTCTACGGTTGTTTTTTCTTCAACAAATACGATTATCTCAAAGTTGCTTTGGTTGTCCATGTCTTTTATGTTGATGATATGCCCACCGTATGTTGTGACATGATGTTCTGTTACAGTTCCTTCTACAATTACTTGTTTTCCTTCATAGTCGGGCACTTCATGAAGTTCTATTGTGATTGGTTGTGAGAGGGTTGATAAGAAATAAAGGATGGCTATACATACAACTGAAAGGATTACCACAAAATATTTCAGCTCCATTTTCAACGGGGTTTCCTCCTTTTTAACAATTGAAAAAATATTTAATATAATATTCAAAATATAGATTAGGTTTATTTAATTATTGCTTATCTTTTTGGGTGCAACAAAACATGTAGAAAAATTTATAACACGATTGTTCTTCTGCCCAAACTGAACAAATATCGGTGGGAGTATAATGGTGCAAGAAATCGGTTTAAAAGTATCAGAAGCATTTCAACAAGACGTAGGATATGGAAGAGCCCGTATTGATCATCAAACACGAATTGATCTTGATTTATCAATCGGTGATGTTATAGAGATCGAAGGTGCAAAAACAACAGCAGCCTCTGTTTGGAGAGCACATCCATCAGATGAAGGGAAACACATAATACGTATTGACAATTTAACAAGAAAAAACGCAGGGACCGGTCTTGGAGATCGTGTAAAAATCAAACGAGCAGAAGTAAAAGAAGCAAGAGAGGTCACCCTAGCTCCTCTGATGCCTGAAGGGCAACGCATCGAATTTGGAATGGGAATAGACGCAATAATCAGGAAAAATCTACTGCGACGTCCAATAACAAAAAGCGACGAGATCACAGTACCCGGTATTGCTTTTTTTGGAAATGCGCTTCCGTTTGTCATCGTCGACACAAGCCCTCACGGGGTTGTTTCAATAAATGAACGAACAGTGCTTCGCGTCAAAGAAGAAGCTGCGAAACTCGCAGAAGAAGAAAGCTTGCGAGTCAGCTATGAAGACATCGGCGGACTACATAACGAGATTTCAAAAGTTAGAGAAATGATAGAGCTTCCATTGAAACATCCAGAGGTGTTCAATCGCCTTGGAATAGACCCGCCAAAAGGAGTATTGCTTCACGGTCCACCAGGAACCGGGAAGACGCTTATTGCAAAAGCAGTAGCAAACGAGTCAGGGGCAAGTTTTTACACGATCAATGGTCCTGAGATCATGTCTAAATTTTACGGTCAAAGTGAAGAAAACCTGAGAAAAGTGTTTGATGAAGCGCAAAAAAATGCACCTTCTATCGTATTTTTAGATGAAATCGATGCAATCGCACCTAAACGAAGTGAGGTTCATGGGGAGGTTGAACGACGTGTCGTATCTCAACTTCTCACACTTATGGACGGGTTGAAAGGCAGGGGAAAGGTAATTGTGATTGGTGCAACAAATATTCCAGACATTCTTGACCCAGCACTACGTAGACCCGGAAGATTTGATAGAGAGATCAGAATTGACGTTCCTGATGCTGCAGGGAGAAAAGAGATCTTGCAAATTCATACAAGAGGCATGCCTATTAATGCAAACTTAGATGATTTTTATCCTGGAGAGAAAGCAACTAAAAAAGATATAAGCAACATAATAACTCAGGGAATTAAGAAAATTCATGTGTCTGATCTGCTCAGAAATTTGTCTAGTCCAAAAGATAAAGATAAGAGAATCGTGGTTGGAGATTATTTAACGGTCATCTTTAATGAATTTAAGGGAAAGTTGCCTGATCAATTCTTTGGAAAAACAGTGAAGGTTTTGACTGATGAAATAGTAAACATATTACCGTTTGACTTAGAAAGCGCCGAACTTGAACTGGGGACCGAACAACAGATAAATGAAAGACTTGCCTCAATAACTGACAAACCTGATGATTTCATTAAAAGGATCGCGAAAGAAATAATTCTTGATGACATGGCAGATATAACGTATGGTTTTGTCGGTGCTGACCTTGCTGCTCTTGCTCGAGAAGCAGCGATGAATGCTTTGCGAAGATATCTGCCTGAGATTGATTTAGAAAAACCAATTCCTGTTGAAATGCTTGAGAAAATGGAGGTTTTGATGGATGATTTTAAAAATGCACATCGCGGAATCGAACCTTCTGCAATTAGAGAGTTTTTCATTGAGATCCCGAAAGTATCTTGGAAGGACATCGGTGGGCTTGACGAAGTGAAGCAGAATCTTATAGAGGCAGTCGAGTGGCCACTCACTCAACCTGAAGTATTTAAGAGAATGGGCATCAAAGCACCCCGCGGCATTTTATTGTATGGGCCTCCTGGGACGGGTAAAACATTGCTTGCAAAGGCTGTCGCTCATGAGTCTAAGGCGAATTTTATCTCAATAAAAGGACCCGAGGTCCTTAGTAAATGGGTTGGAGAAAGTGAGAAAGCCATTCGTGAATTATTTAAGAAGGCTAAACAAGTTGCTCCAACGATAATCTTTCTTGACGAAATAGATTCTATTGCTCCGAAGCGAGGACAATATAGCGGTTCGCATGTTACTGAAAGCGTCGTCAATCAGATTTTAACAAGCATTGATGGTCTTGAAAGCATGGAGGGCGTTGTTGTTCTTGCCGCTACAAATAAACCTGATATGTTAGATGCTGCTCTGCTTAGACCTGGAAGATTTGATCGATTGCTTCTCACCCCTGCTCCTGACAGGAAGTCTCGGGTTGAAATATTCAAGATCCATACAAAAGGAATGCCTCTTGCAAAGAATGTTTCGTTAGACGAGCTATCTGATAAAACAGAGGGGTTTTCTGGTGCAGATATAGAAGGCCTTTGCCGAGAAGCAGCGATGCTTGCGTTGCGAGAGGATATAAAATCAAAAGAGGTTGTTAAAAGTCATTTTGATCGGGCAATGATAGGTATGTCTCCAAGTATCACAACGGATCTAATTAATCATTACCAAAGATTGAAACAAAGTCGTACGAGAGATATCATTAAGGATGACAAACGAGATAGGGATGTTGCATAGCCAAAAATGATAAAAAAGAATGCGGCATTCAATATTTGCAAGATTTATAATAAAGGAGGGAAATATATTGAAAGTACTTGAGAGTGAGCTGAGAGGAAAAACAGTGATGAGTGAGGAAGGATTATATCTTGGTATCTTGAGAAACTCATCAGTCGAGGAAACGACAGGTGCGTTGAAAAACATACTTGTCGAGCCTTCGGAAGATATTGATCCACGGTTATATCATCTTGATGATATGGGTCATTTATTGTTTTCTTTTGACTCTATAAAATCAGTAAAAGATGTTGTGGTTGTGGGAAGTTAAATAGTCTGGTGTGTCGTTGTAGTTGACGACATCATCTTCTCATTTTTTGAGTGTATTATTTTTTTGTTTGTTGTTTAGACTGGGGCCCCTTTATTTCGTGTGGAGAAAGTAGTTTGGTAGTATGAAAAGTTTGTTAGTTTGTAGTTGACGTAGTATTTCCTTATAGTTATTGAATTTGAAGTATTTGAATATTGTGATTTTTAAAAATATATTTATAGAAAAATTTTAAGATTAAATTATACTTTCATATGTTTTCCATGCGAAACAACCCCCTCCCTCTTCTACCTTTCCAACAGATGGAAAACCCTGTTAAAAATCTACGAAAAAGTTATTAAACACCAACTACTTACCCAGAAGATGAGGAGACTTCTTTTACGATTAAAAGCAACATTAACCAAGACATATTCGGTCATCTATTACGCTCCAAATGTTTATTTACCAACAGAGAAGTTATGAGACCATCATACATGCCTGAGATACTGCCTCACAGAGAACGAGAAATAAACGATCTCGCAGCAGTGCTTGTCCCTGCATTACGAGGAGAAACACCATCTAACGTATTTATTTATGGTAAGACAGGAACCGGCAAAACAGCAGTAGCAAAATTTGTAGGAAAGGAACTATTAAAAAAAGGAAAAGAAACCAAAAAAAACGTAAAATTCATCTATATCAACTGCGAAGTAGTAGATACACAATATCGTATCCTTCAAAACATCGCAAATCAGTTTATTGATGAATGGAATGAACATATCCCCTTCACTGGTTGGCCAACCGATGAAGTATATTCAAAAGTAAAATCTATGATGGATAAAGAGAGATGCGTCACCGTAATAGTTCTTGACGAAATCGATAAACTCAAAGGCGACGAAGCACTCTATAGCCTATCCCGAATTAATAGCGATCTTGAAAACGCTCGAGTTTCTGTAATCGGCATCTCAAATGATTTAAAATTCACTGAATTTCTAGACCCAAGAGTAAAATCAAGTCTTGGCGAGGAAAACATGATTTTTTATCCATATGACGCCGAGCAACTTCAGGACATATTACGCGATCGTGTGGAGACTGCGTTAAAACCAGATATAATCGAAGGAGACGTCATTCCACTCTGCGCTGCGTTATCTGCCCAAGAGCATGGTGATGCAAGAAGGGCACTTGATCTTCTCAGAGTATCGGCAGAGCTTGCGGAGAGAAGCAAAGCCTTAAAAATAACAAGAAACTTTGTAAAACAAGCTCAAAATAAAATTGAAATAGACCGTATTACCGAAGTTGTTCGTACACTTCCCAACCAATCAAAATTGATACTCTACTCAATTATCCACATCGACAGACAGAATAAAAAGGCAGGGACAAAACAAGCAATGACCACTGGAGAAGTCTACGATATTTACAAAGAGCTCTGTAAAAAAACGCGTTATAGTTGCTTAACACAACGAAGAACTGCAGATCTTATTTCAGAGCTTGATATGCTAGGAATCATTACTGCAAGGGTTATATCAAAAGGAAGGCATGGCCGTACAAGAGAGATTCAAATGTCATCATCCACCAGAGATTTACTCAATGTTTTACAGGAAGACGACATGTTTAAAGAATTTGCAAACTACAAAATAAAAGGGCAGACACGGCTTACGTTATAGAATATCACAAGACAAAATCAATTAATCCAAATCTTAATGCTTTGTTATCACAAGCAACCAAAAAAGATTGATTTTTAAAGAAAGAACGGTTTTTGAACTTGTAAGGATGCGGAAATGAAAATCCTTCTTATAGAACCAAATATTAATCTGTATGCACTTATGCCAACAATGTCCCTTACATATCTAAAGGGATTTATCAAAGAAAAAACCAAGCACGATGCAAAAATAATTGATTTAGTGTTTCATAAAAAAGATTGGAAAAGGCATTTGATAGAAGAAATTAGAAAAGAAAAACCTGATCTAATTGGGCTGTCTGTTTTAAGTTTTAATTATCTTGAGAGTTTAAAAATCGCAAGATTCATTAAAAACAACTTTGATATTAAAACAATATTTGGAGGCGTTCATGTTATATTGTCGCCAGAAAACGTCATACAAAATAATGAAGTTGATATTGTATGTACTGGAGAAGGAGAGTGCGTTCTCGAAGAACTTTTAGATAACGATTTGAATTGCACTGGTGTAAGAGGAATTTGGTATAAGGCGGGCGGGCAGATAATTAAAAATAAAAACCGTAGACTTATTGAAAATTTAGACAACCTTGCTTTTCCGGATTTTAATGATTTTGACTTAGAGAAATATTTTGCAATAAATCATAATCACCTGCCAATAACGGCGTCAAGAGGATGCCCTTATGCATGTTCCTACTGTAGCAACCATGCTTTGAAGAAAAAATTGGAGGGAAAATACGTTCGATTTAGAAGCGTTGACAACATCATTCAAGAAATTGAATTAAGAATTAAACAATATCATAAAGAGGGATTCAAATATCTCTATTTCTTTGATGATACATTCATTCTTGATCGAGATTTTGTTTTAGAATTTTGTAAGAAATTCAAAGGGAGGGGGCTTAATAAATTAATAAAATGGAATGTCAATGTCCGGGCAGATTTAGTGACTGACGAAATCATTAAATCAATGAAAGATGCAGGGTGCTATGAAGCAAGGATGGGGGTCGAAGCAGGCAGTGATTACATTAGAAACAAGGTATATAACAAAAATATAACCAAAGAACAGATTTTTAATGCATTTGGGACAATAAAAAAATATGGATTGCAGTTAAGATTATATTTTATTGTTGGGGCGCCTTATGAAACAATGGGCATGATGGAAGAAAGTCTTGAGATGGCTAAGCAATCATTAGCAGACGATGCTTTCTTCACTCCTTTGTATCCATTGCCGGGGACTGAAATAAAAAAAACATGTGAAAAGGAAAACATAATAGAAAAAAGCAATGAAAGAAAACAGCATGATGCAATTATTAATCCTGTTGCAAGGACAAATTTTGTTTCAAGTACACAATTACAGAAATTTAATCAGAAAATAAAAAGATGGCAAACAGGTAAATATTTTCAAGAAGGAATTAAAAGCAACACCATATTTTTCCTATGGGACGTACTACTTTTTCTATTATATTTTAAAAGAAAATACGATTTGGAGCAAAACCAACTCTTCAGATGGAGTGTACAAAAATACAGACTTAAATAACTCTTTCCCAATTAAGGTGGCTATCGAATGCTGCTTCTGCAAAAGTGAGACCAAGTTGCCCCCGTATTATAGTAAAGGCAAGTCACCAGTTACTTGATCAATCAAATTATTAGGCGCAGGACCAAGACCAAGCACCGTTTTTGTCCCTGAAGGGATCTCCGTATGGCCCGCGTCTTCAATAATTATTGCCGCAATTTCAAGGCGTTCTGCTTTTTCTTTCAGCGGGAAAAAATCATCTAAACATTCAACCTTAACAACTGCTTTTTTTGCTCCCTCGTTTTGCCATTTCGTAAACCATTTCACCTTATTTTTCCTGGTTGACAAGACACAGGATACGGCAGCATGAGCTACTTGCGCAGCAAGTTTTCCTGGAGAAAGACCCAGATCTTTTCTAGTGACAATCACCATCTTATATTCAAAATCCATCCTTTTCTCCTTCAACCTCCTCTATTTCTTCCACCGTATGAAATGAGTTCTTTCGCCACCTCTCTCCCATTTCATAGGATTTATCTAAATCCACAAGTCCTTTAACTAAAAGAGTTTTTCCCTCATCTTCAACATGCTTGAGAGGGACACCAAGAAATCTCTCTTTTGATTTGATTATTAGAATGTCTTCATCGACAGAAACGCTCTCTCCAATTTTCCTTCCAGAGCCATCTTTCACAAATTTACATAATAAATTGTCATGTTCTTCTTCGGTTTCCTCCTCAACAGTTCTATCTTTCCTTCTATTAAAGAAGAATATCCCACCTAAATTTTCAAATGCGGACAGTAAAACAAATAATGATGCCATTACGCCCTGAATCACCGTTTTTTTTATAAATCTTTGGAGGCATGCAGGTATAGATATGAAAACTTATGATGTTGCAGTTGTTGGCGGAGGCCCTATCGGTGGTTTTGTTGCAAGAAACATAGCAAAAAAAGGATATGTCGTAGCGCTTTTTGAAGAGCATAAAAAAATCGGAACACCTCTCAAATGCGCAGGCTTGATAACACCAAGAGTGTTTGATTTCCTTGATTTTTCAAAAACAAAGGTTGTTGAAAACGAAATCTACGGTGCCCATATTCATTCTCCCTCTGGAAATATTTTAACAATCGGTGGAGACAAAAGGCATGCGTTAGTGATTGACCGCCCTCAGTTTGATCAGGAAATAATGAATGATGCAGAAGATGCCGGAGTTGATATCCACCTAGGGGCTAAAGCATCATCTGTCGAAAAAAACAACAGACATATTGAACTAAGCATAGTTCAGAACGAACAGACAACCAAAACAAAATCTTCTCTACTGATAGGAGCTGATGGGCCACATTCAAAAATCAGAAGCACCTTTGACTTTCCAAAACCCACGGAGTTTTTAAAAGGCATAGGTGCCAAAGCAGAAAACACCGATCTTGACCCAAAATATGTAGAAATCTTCCTGGGGAGAAATATTGCACCTGGCTTTTTTGCATGGGCAATCCCTACAAATAAAGAAGGAACGGAGGCAAGGGTTGGACTATGCATCGACAACACATCAAACAATACGTTAAAACAATGTTTCAATAACCTGTTAAAACATAAAAGCCTACAAAACATAACAACTACAAAACATATCGCTGGAACGATACCTTTGGGTGCACTGAAAAAGACAACCATTTCAAATGTGATGCTTGTAGGAGATGCAGCAGCACAAGTAAAACCAACATCAGGAGGAGGCGTCTATCCTGGGATCCTTTGTGCGAAACACTGTGCGTCTGTCGCATTAGGTGCATTAGAAAATCGTGATTTCAACAGCCGCGTTCTCAGAAAATATCACAAACTCTGGACAAATGAAATCGGTAGAGAACTCTCTCTTGGCATGAAGGTTAGAAAAATAATTAAAAGCCTTGACGACAAAAAGATGGATAAATATCTTGAAAAAATAGACAATGAGAAAAGTATCGATATTATATGCAAGTATGGAGATATTGATTACCCTTCAAAACTAGCTTTCCCGCTTCTTAAAAAAAACCCGTCGCTTGTAAAACTGTTACCGTCTGCTTTTAGAACAATAAGGAAGCAATAAATATTATTTTGAGGATGGTGGCGGAGGCACATAGAAATCCTCGCCTTCGTAACCAGAAGCATCTACCTCTTCTTGTATGACAAGTTTCCTTCCTCTTCTTTTCCTCTTGAGGATATATACAACAATAATCAAGATTACAACAAGGGCAAGGCTAATGATGCATGGTAAAAACTGCCCGAGCATGTAAAGAGAAGAAGCAACAAGCACACACGTAATAGTATCGATTTCCGCCTCTTCATCAGATGCAAAAAAAACCTCAATATATTCTCTTCCATCGGTTGTTTTTCCTTTCAGTATTGATTTATTTAACGTATCTGTTGCGGTTACTGAAATTCCTTTTGGAAATTCGATGCGATAAGTCACAGTCTGATTTTTTATGCTTTCAAAAGTAAAAGTCTGATTAGAAATATGCATGTCCGGTGGCCAAAGAGAAAAACTAAAACTAATGGGGTAGAGGTTGTTTGCATAGGTTGAAGCAACAATAGGGATAACATCATCCATATGAGAAATATCTTTATCCCAACTCAACGAATCAGAAAAAACATCTTTATCAACAACGCCTTTAATTTTTAAACCATTTAACACGTTTGACATACGCATTTCAAAAACATCTTTCTTGTTTGACAGATAAGCGTCAACTTCTTCTGTACTAAATACTGATTCATCAACACAGACTCGGAAAGCATCGGAATTTAAATACGGCAGATTGATCTTATCCGATAAACCAAACTCCATAGGAAATCTTGTCACAGACACATGGATGTCTTCTTTTGAATGCGCGGTTGCGGTAAATTCAGCTTTCCCCGTAAAAAAACTCGGTATATTCAAATCCAATTTACTTATATCAATTTCAATATAGGTATTGATGTTTTCCTCTGAATATTTTGGTAACGGCTGCAGATCAGAGCTAAAAACACCAGAAAGAGAAATGCTCTCGTTCCAACGATAAATATTGTCTCCCTCTAAATATATCTCTGTCGGAAGATGTAACAATACTTCATACGATCGTCCTATTTCATCAAGCCTGTCACCGAAGTTAACGTCCTCTTCAGAAATGTTTGCAACAGCACCGGCATTGACAAGACCGAAAAACGCCCGAGACGAAATATCACAAAGCAGCAGTTCTACGGAATGCTCAGAAGTTAATTCGGCTTTTATCGCAGGAACATCATCCATATTGGTTGTATTATATGGCGTTGTACAATTCGTTGATGTCTCAGAATCCCAGTTAAACAACATCGTTAGCGTTTGGTTAAATGAAGAATGTTCAATAGTTGAAATTGTAGTTTGTTCCACCGGTTTAATTGTATTTTGATACAAATCATCCCACGAAAGAAGACTGTTATCAATAAATAACCGTATCCCATCAGAAGGGACAAAACCAAGTTCTGTGATAAAATCTGGTAAAATATCATACTCCCGTATATCCGTGTTCCTTAGTGAAAAAGTAGTTGTTAAACTCACATTATTCGCATTGCTAGAGTCCAAGTCAAAAGTAAGAAAAATATCTTCGGTTTCGGATAATGTTGTGGTTGGGTTTTTTAAACGTGTTGACAACGTAGCCGACTTCTCTGCATCTGCTCCATTCCAATTCAGTATCCATGTTATCTCTTTTCTGTTCAGGGAGACCTTATCCGTATTGGCAGATTTAAAATTTATCGAATCGGGCAAAACACAGGTGAATGTGTTGTTCCAACCTAGCTCTGTCACAAGGTTAAAATTATATGTTATAACTGCGCCCATATCTAAAACACCGTTGATCAGGCTTTCGGAGTCGACAGAGTCATTTAGCCCAAAGAACGCAGAAGTCAGCTTCACGTTTAATTCTTCATTAAAAACCCCGCTGCTGTATGTTGGCATTTCAAAGTTTGAGACCTTAGCATCTCCAAAAACAATGTTTATTTGATTTTTCAATAAAAGATAAATAGAGAGCTTCAAGGCACCCATCTCTTCATCAGATGCACTTGCAATTTCCTCAGCAGTATATGCGTGGTCGGTTGTCAGTTTATACGCAGTCATTGTTACATCAACCACAAGATCGGTTCCTGTGACAAACTCAATGGTAAATGTTGCATCAACGAGGCTCTCCGGTGCATCTTCTGCAGATGCTGTGTTGATAAAAAACGTTGAAGATATAAAGCATAAGCTCACAAATATCTTCATAATCCTCCTTAACACGGTATTTAAACGCACTGCACCAACATCCTTCCAAAAAAACTAAGCAGAATCTCTTATAAAAACCTTGTTACGAAACATCTAAAAATGCTTTAAACAATTATATGCGCGTTAAAATTATGTTTATCCTTGGAGGCACATCTGCAAGAACGATTGCGGAAGATATTTCTAAAGAGCTGCAGCAGCCTTTAATCGAAGTAACATACAAGCGATTTCCTGATGATGAGTTTTATGTTCGTATCTTAGATGACGTCAAGGGCGAAGACGTACTTATTATCCAGACTACGTATCCTGATACAAAAATCGTCGAACTTCTTCTCATGCAAGATGCTGTTTATGAAGCAGGAGCAAATGAAATAACTGTTGCACTTCCATATTTTGGATACAGCAGACAAGACAAAAAATTTGAGGATGGAGAACCAATCAGTGCAAGAGCCATTGCAGAACACATTAGTTTACATGCAGATCGCATAATAACTGTCGATCCGCATAAAGAACATTTGCTTGATTTTTTTAATGGTCCTGCATATAGCTGTAGCGCTGTTGTTGAAATTGCAAAATATCTCAAAGAAAAAGATGTTGATTTTGTACTCGCACCAGACAAAGGAGCAAAAAAAAGAGCACAACAAGCAGCAGGCATCATCGACTGTGAATATGATTATATGGAGAAGACACGCATCGATGGAACAACCATAAAAATAAAACCAAAAAACCTTGACGCCAAAAATAAAAATGTTGCAATAATCGATGACATCATATCCACCGGTGGCACAATGGCGAAATCCATAAGAGAACTGAAAAAACAAGGCGCTAAAAAAGTATCAGTAGCGTGTACGCATGGCTTATTTGTAGGTGGCGCGAAAGAAAAACTTCTCTCTGCAGGATGTGACGAGATCATCTCGACAGACACCATCGAAGACGAATTCAGTAAAGTGAAGACCGCGCCATGCATTGCAGAAATGTTTTTGAAGATTTCCCAGTAAAAAACATGGATGTTTCTTTGGAGATAGTTATTTATAAGACTATAGATTTACGGTTGTGTTTGTCCTTAGGTGAACATAATGCGTAAAAGAGCACAAAGACGAATGCCTGCGGAAGAAGCAGTACAGACGACAAGAGCAATAAAACCCGTTAAGAAAAAAACCATCATTAAAAAAAACCAATGGATGGCAATCTCCCTTGTTGGGATATTTTTTATGGTTTTGTTTCTTAATTCATACTTTAACATAGTCTCAGAAGTGGCAATAAATCCAGAAGGAGAGTCCGTAAGTGAAAAATTCTACCTCTCTGGTCCTGACCCGTATTATAACATGCGACTAGTAAATCAAACACTTGAAACAGGGAAGTATCCTTTTTATGTTGCGGGTGAGAAAGATCCTCTTCTCAACTATCCTCTGGGACGGTCTGGTGGAGGGAGAGCTCCTTTAATGAATATGATGGCCATTGGTTTCAGTAGACTTCTCGTACCGTTTATGAGTGAGACAGATGCAATAGGTTATTCTATGCAGTTTGTACCAGCGTTATTTGGCGCTCTCCTTGTATTTCCTGTTTATTTTATTGGAAAAACACTTTTTGGTAAAAAAGAAGGCATTGTTGCTGCAATGCTTGTTGCGATAATACCAATTCATATCGGTTCAGGACACGGTTCAGCATATGCACTATTCGATCACGATTCTTTAAATCTACTTTTGTTTTTCCTAACCTTTTTGTTTTTAATAAAAAGTGTCAAAGAAAAAGATCCAAAAAAATCGTTGCTTTATGCTCTTCTCTCAGGGGTTCCTTTAGCTGGCTTGTCTATGGTGTGGGTTGAGGCACGGTTTCTCTATGTCGTAATTGCACTATATGCTATTATTCAAATCTTGATTGATATTTTCACAAGTAAAATCGATCGGAACGTTATCCGTAACTTAGTAGTTATTTTGTTCACAGGGTATCTTGTTTCCATGCCTGTCTGGCTGGTAGGAGCGGGCAGATTCATACCAGATCTTACTTTATTTGTGGGGATTGGTATAGCCTTATTTGGAGTTGTTTCCTTAGTTCTGAAGAAAATGAAAATTCCATGGGTTATATCATTACCGCTTATTTTTTGCGGCGGCGGGGCAGTAGCAACAATCCTCTATTTTATCACTCCATTAACAAAAGCAATCCCCTTTTTCTCCCCTCTAACAAAACTATCAGTAATACTTTACGGATCGGGGATTTATGGAAATAAAGTTTCTCAAACCATTGCAGAAGCATCAACATATGGCATCAGCCGATCTGTTATGTCTTATGGACCAGCAATATATTGGCTTGCCTGGTTTGGGCTCGTATTTCTTATGTATCGGTATTTTACACAAAAAGGACGAAGAGATTATCTTCTTATCATTGCTCTATTTATCATAGATATCTGGCTTGCTTCAACTGCTGGTCGTTTTTTAAACGACATGGTCCCCCTTATCGCTCTTCTGGGAGGCTGGGCAACGTGGTTTGCTATCAGTAAGATTGATTATAAACAGATGTTTAGAAACATAAGAAACGCCGGTGGAGGACTGCGGGGACTGAGAAAAGGAATAAAGATATATCATGTTTTGGGCATAATTTTTGTTGTATTCTTGGTGATGATGTCGAATACTTTTCTAGCTCTTGACGCAGCAGTTCCTGGAGCAGCAACAAAAAACGGCACAAGTAATATGAAAATTGATTATTTTGGAGAGGAACATTCAGGTGCATTTGGGTCAAGTTCGTACAAGGAGCAATACTGGGTCGATGCTTTTGCATGGTTAAACGATCAGGATACAGATATCGTAACTCCTGGTGATCGGCCTGCATTTATTTCATGGTGGGACTACGGGTTTTATGGAGTTGCAGTAGGCGGGCACCCTGTTGTTGCAGACAACTTTCAGGATGGAATTCCACCGGCAGCTAATTTTCATACAGCAACAAGCGAAAAAGAGGCAATTGGAGTTTGGATAGTGAGATTATTACAAGGGCACATGAATGAAAACGATGGATTGATTTCAACAGATGTTGTAACCGTGTTACAAAAACACCTTGGTGAAAACGATACAAACGATGTTGTGTATTGGATGGAACATACAAACGAATGCCCATCATATCATGCTCCAATAGGGGCAGAGTATGATGAGGAATTAAGTAAAGAGCTGTTGGTTGGAGAACAATATGGAGATAACGCATGGTATCACGACATAACTGCTCTTTTCAACAATACATTAGATGATGAAGGCATTACTATGCTTTACCACGATATACAGGAAGCAACAGGGCTTAGTATTCGGTACTATGGTGTTGAAGGGTATGATGAACAAATTTTTAACATATTTGGATTTTTGGCAGATAAAAGCCTGGTTTTACACGCTCTGAAAAAAGGAGGACGAGAACGATTTTACAACCCGGAAGACGACTTCATTCAAGTGAAATATACAGGGTATAATGTTAACCCTGATGGAACGAGAGGAAACGATGGAACATGGACTGCGAATGAACTTAATGAAATGCCTGATGAACAATTAAGATATATTGCTATTACTGATACAACATCTGAAAATAAACCAGATTATTATAAAACTATGTTTTATAGGACATACATAGGAAATATCCCTGAGGCGCTGCAAAATCAAGTTTCACAGCTTCCTTGTTGGGAGATGAAGCATTTTGTTGCTGAGTATATTTCACCGTATCCATATTATGGAGCTGGAAGAAGTGCGGTTGTTATCGCTAAATATTATGAAGGGGCTAAAATCAGCGGATCTGTTGAATTTATGGGATCTCCTCTGCAAGTTCAGATGACCATCCGAAAAAGCACATCCTTGTACGGCAACGCTCTTCTAATAGATCACGACAAGACAGATACTATAGATGGAAACTTTAGTTTGATAGCGCCTGCTGGTGACATAACACTTGAAATTCGTAGATATCCTGAGATGGGGATTAATGCATTTGTGCTGAAATCAATTACGTTTAACAGCACAAGTGATCCTGAGTTAGCAACTATCACCGATGATGACGCAATGCGAGTCAAAGGATCAAACTTCGAACGAATCATCAACATAACAGTAGATCCTGCTACGTTTGAAGGATACGTGTATCAAAATAAAGACGATGATGATGCATATAATGTTTCTAATGATGATCCATTATCTGATGTAGAAATAACCTTGTGGGAGATAGATGAAACCGATCCTGAGACCGGGCAGCCCGTGGGATATGGTGCTTTTAATCAAGCGACTACTGATGATCAGGGACACTATAATGTTTCTGGTTTGATGCCAGGAATTTACATGATTCGAGCGGTTCTTGATGATTTTGTCATCCATGAAAACTATGCATTTATCTATTCTGGCAACAACAGCTATAATATATCAAAACCAAAACCTGCAGCAGTTGAAGGAACAATTTATTTCGATGAAAATGAAAACGATATATACGATAATGGAGAAGAAATGGGCAATGCAAATGTTGAACTTCTGTATACAAAAGCTGATGGAGAAAACAAGCTTGTGAAAACAATGACGACAGATGAAACCGGAAGCTATGCATTTTCATCATTGGATCCTGGACAATATATTATTGATGCTACAAAAGTCAATAGCGCAACAGGCTATCTTGATTATGCAAATGAGGAACAAGTAACACTAACGGAAAATGAAACAACGACATTTAATGTTTCAATTAGGTACGCTCCAATCGTAGTAAGTGGACTGGTAACTTACGAAGGCACACCTATTGAAGAAGTAGGTGTTTTTTATGATCCAGATGAATCTGTTGAAGACAATACTGCTGAGGAAAATTCAATACCTACTGATAGTAATGGAACCTATGAATTGCCTCTATTACCAGGTAAATATAATGTTTCTCTAATAAAATATGATGGAGAAACCCTTGTTTATGTACTTTCAGGTGAAAAACTAGAACTGACTATAGGACAAGGAACGTTATCTAATAAAAATTTCGCGTTATATAAGATATCATCAACTGTTTCTGGTTTTACCACCGATAAAGGAAATAAAATTAATAATATCTCAATAAACTTTGAACCTATTGATGATTCTGGAGTTAAAGTTACGGCTTTATCAGATGAGACAGGAGCATATTCTGTTGAGTTAACTACTGGAAATTACACTGTAACAGTTAACCAAGAAATGAATGTTAGCGGTGAATTGTTTAAATACACCTTCTCTAGAGAATTAGAAATACCTAAAGATGACGCTGATATACCACCATATAACATTGTAATGGCAAAAGAAGAATGGCAATAAAAAGGTTAGATATTGTAAATCTAACCAAATTTTATTTAATCTTATTTCAAATACTTTTTATCATGCTTAGCTTAGATGAAGGAAGAAAAGGAGTCGTACTGGCTCGTAGCGTCATCGAAGAGTATGTAAAAAACAGCACATCTTTCTCTTCTGATCTAACAGGTATTTTTATAGAAAAACAAGGAACGTTTGTCACGCTCCATACCTTTCCTGAATATGATCTACGTGGATGTATAGGAATTCCTCTTCCCATTATGCCTTTAAAGGAAGCAATCATTGATGCCGCAAAGTCAGTAACAAGAGATCCTCGTTTTCCACCATTAGCAGAAGACGAAATTAATAATGTTGTTATTGAAGTAACAGTTTTAACAAAACCAGAACGCATTAATGCCACAAAACCGCAAGATTTTGTATCCAGTATTGAAATCGGTAGAGATGGCCTTATTGTTGAACAAGGATTTTATAAAGGGTTGTTGTTGCCTCAGGTTCCTGTAGAGCAGGGTTGGGATAAAGAAGAGTTTCTATCTCATACTTGTATGAAAGCAGGGCTTTTACCTGATGCTTGGTTTGATGAGAACATAAAGATTTTCAAATTCAGCGGACAGATCTTCACTGAAATAGAACCAAATGGAAAAATTAAGGAGAAAACTCTCGATGGATCTGACAATTGAAGGTAAAGCATATATCAATGGCTCATTTGAACCATGTTGCATAGGAGTTGATCAAGGGAAAATATCATCTATTAAAAAGATATTGAAAGGCGATGTTCATCTTAATTTTGGTAGAAAGCTAATTCTTCCAGCAGGTGTTGATGTTCACGTTCATTTCCGCGATCCTGGTTTTACGCATAAAGAGGATTTTTTAACAGGTTCAAAGGCTGCTGCTTTTGGAGGAATCACTTGTGTTTTTGATATGCCTAATACAAAACCTCAAACAACAACTGTACGAACGATTTTAGAAAAAATAAATATTGCAAAAAAGAAAAGCTTTGTTGATTTTGGAGTATATGCAGCAATAGCAGATAATAATATTACATACATCAATGAAATGTCAAAACATTGTAGTGGTTTTAAAATATTTTTAGGAAGCACAACCAACTCCTTGCATCTTAGCAAGTCGAAATTAAGAGACGCGATACATGCGGCATCTCAGACAAATAAAATCACGTTAGTTCATGCCGAAAACGAGCTTTGTCTTAAAAATCATAGGGGCAAAGAGCAAGACATTAAGGATCATCTCATGCGTCGCCCGTCAGAATGTGAGGAACAAGCCGTTAAAGATGTTTTAGATGCCAGTAGAAATGTCTCTTCAAGAATACATGTTTGTCATTTGTCTTCTTGTGAAGGCTTTGAGCTTTTAAGAAAAAAACCAAAGAACATTAGCATTGGCGCAACACCGCATCATCTTTTTTTTGATGTTGATAGTATAAAATCCAAACAATCTTTATACAAGGTAAATCCTCCAATTCGGTCTCATTTTGATAGAGAAACGCTTTGGTATGGCATCACCAATGGTTTCATCGATGTTTTAGAATCAGATCATGCACCTCACACTTTGGAGGAGAAAAAAACAGATTTTGATACTGCCCTGTCGGGCATTCCTGGCGTTGAAACCATGTATCCTTTGTTTTTAGCTGCGGTGAAAAAAGAACATTTGAGTTTTGCTCAATTGATTTCTCTTCTCTGCGAGCGACCCGCAGAGCTTATGAATCTTCCAAAAGGTAAAATTGAAGTTGGACGAGATGCAGATTTCATCATCATTGATTACAAAGAGACAACTGTTGTTAAATCCGAAAACCTTCACTCGAAATGCGGTTGGACTCCTTTTGAAGGCATGCCTGCGATTTTTCCCAGTGATGTGTTTTTACGAGGCGGAAGAATCATTGAAGAATGCCAACTTGCATCCAATTCAGGCATTGGAAACAATGTTGCTTCTGGTGTTCAGTAAGTATGTGACATCCTCCCACGACTAAAGTCATGGGCTTCCTCATTCAACCACCACAGCCATTTCAAGGAATTAACCTGTGAAACGGTCTTACACAATGCCCTGAGGCGTAAATTCCGGTCTGCCCCACCTTATAAAAGGAAGTATGTGATTGAAGAAGTTAAAGATCGCGATTCATCCCACATCTAAAGATAGTGGATATTCTCGCAAAAAGAGTTATAATGGATTTATTTTATACTGTCTTTTCGGTGGACATCTGAAACAATCGAAAAAGAAGGCATCTGAAACTTTCATTCTGTTTTTAAAAGGCCTGTTTATGGGAGCTGCTGATATTATTCCTGGAGTGTCGGGTGGTACTGTTGCGCTTATCACAGGCATATATGAACGTCTCATCGATGCAATAAAATCAGTTAATCTGTTATTTGTTCCTTATTTTTTTAGAGGTTTTGTTGATAGGAGATATTTTAAGAAATCAAAAGAAAACTTCAATGAAATCGATTTAAAATTTTTAATACCTATATTATCGGGAATTGCTGTTGCATTTTTGTTACTTGCAAACATAATAGGCTTCTTCCGGGATGGCTATCCAACATATACTTCTGCATTTTTCTTTGGTCTTATACTTTCATCATCTGTTTTTGTCTATATATCTTTTGAAAAAAGAATTGATATCAAATCATTCTTATTCATTGCAATAGGTATAGTTGTTGGTTTTGTTATTGTGGGTTTAGAAGAAATACAAACAAATCATACATTAATTATAATCTTTTTATGTGGAACAATTACTATTTGCGCTATGATATTGCCTGGAATATCTGGTGCTTTTATTCTTTGGATACTTGGGCAATATGATTTCATGTTAGGTGTTTTAATAAATGTGACTCATCTTAATTTTTCTAAAATTCATTTTACTTTTGCATATGTTTTAGGCGGAATAGTTGGCATACTTACTTTTTCACGTATTCTTTCTTATTTAATTAAAAAATATCGAGTTTCAACTATCTCATTTTTACTTGGTCTTATGTTAGGTGCGTTAAGAATGCCTGGAGTAAAAATAATGAACAATCCAGAAAACATGATCTTAACAGTATTTTCTGCATTAATTGGTATAACTACTGTATTGCTAATGGGTTATTACAAATATTATTTAGATAATAAATCAATTAGTGCGTGATTCTATTATGGACAAAGAAGTAAAGAGTTTAGCTCAGCAGATTGTTGACAAAATTGCTAGAAAAGTAAAAAGAGAAAGCAAACAACATTTTCAAAAGATGGGTAGAACTGTTGATATCGGTGCTGATGGCACACCGACAAAATATATCGATAAGATTGCAGAGGACGTTGCAATTAAACTTTTAAAAAAATCAGAAACAAAAGTAAATCTGCTTAGCGAAGAGGCTGGTTTTTTAGATTTCGGCGGGAAATATACTTTTGTTTTAGATCCGGTTGATGGAACACGTAATGCCTATCGAGGAATACCGTTTTATGCTGTTTCTCTTGCAATAGGGACATCAAAGATTAGCGATGTTGAATATGGAATTGTAAAGAACATTCCAACAGGTGATGTTTTTGTTGCAGAAAAAGGACATGGCGCGTTTCTTAATGGAAAACAAATTCAGGTTTGTGATGTTCCACCAATAGATATGGTTTCTTCTCTTACTCTTGGAAAAAATTATGATAGAACAACGCTTTCTCTAGCTAAAAAAAATATTGTCCGTTCACTTGGATCTGCCTCTCTTGAGATGTGTATGGTTGCAGTTGGTGGACTTGATTTTTATGTTTTAGGAAATGAGTATCTTCGTGTGATTGATATTGCGGCATCAACGCTTATTGTACGTGAGGCAGGTGGCTTTGTTAAAAACATTTCTGGAGATGAGTTGGATATGAATTTCACACTTGATGAAAGAACAAGTGTTGTTGCAGCATGTTCAGAAGACGTGATTCGTAGTATTATTTCTAAGAGCAAAAAATAAATAGAGCGTTTTTCCATACGATATAGATAAATAATTGATGGATAGATTTTTATGAAATATCTATTAAGTATCGGCGGTGCATCGGGCAGCATCTATGGGGTGAGGCTGTTTGAGGAGCTTAAAAAATCTGGAAACGAAACACATTTAATTGTTTCTAGTGGTGCAAAAAAAATTATGGAGCAGGAGACAAAGTATACATATGACGCATTGAAAGATAAGGCAGATTTTTGTTATGAAAACAATGATTTATTTGCAGGGCCTGCAAGCGGTTCTTTTCATCTTGATGGAATGATTATTGCACCATGTAGTATGAAAACGCTCTCTGCAGTTGCCAATGGATATAGTGATACGCTCAGCTCTCGTGCCGCTAGTTGTTGTCTAAAAGAAGATAGAAAACTCATTCTTGTCGTACGTGAGACGCCGCTTGATTTACCATGCATTAAAAACATGCTTGCTGCAAAACAAAGCGGAGCAACATTGTTGCCTGCGATGCCTGGTTTTTATCATAAACCAGAAACAATAGATGACTTAGTCGATTTTATCGTAGGAAAGATTTTGGATCAATTAGGAATAAAACACTCTCTTTTTGATAGATGGAAATAAATCATTATTTTCTGCATATCTTTACAAAATTCTTGAAGATTCGCTCACCATATTCTGTATGCTCTACTTCTGGATGAAACTGCAGACCATAAAACGGTTTTTCCTTATGGCGCATTGCTTGGATTTTACAGCTTTCACTTTCCCCAAGTATTTCAAAATCTTTCGGCAATACTGTTACCTCATCATTATGCGACTCCCACACAATAGATTTCTTAGCGATCCCCTCAAAAAGAGATTCATTTTCTTTAAGTAAAATCAGCTCTATTTTACCAAACTCCGGAACCTTCGATGGTCCTACTTTCCCTCCGAAAAACCTGCCCATAAACTGATGCCCAGCACAAATACCAAGAATTGGAAAACCTGCTTTTTCTAAGTATTCAGAACAACTCCCCAGCTCACTCTCCAAACCTATTCGTGGAGCACCACCTGAAAGAACCAAACCATCAACATTTTCCTTCGAAAGGTCCGTAAAAGATATGGTGTTTGGAACTATTTTTGTGTCAACCTCAAGATCTCTCAGAGTTCGCCATTCTCTATGGGTCCATTGTCCGCCGTTATCTACAACGTAAATTCTAACCATGTTATTCCCATTCAACAGTTCCTGGAGGCTTATTTGTTATATCATAGACAATCCGGTTGATTTTATCCCCCAAAGTATTGGTAATTTTAGTAGAAATATTATCAAGTATTTCATGAGATATATCACTATATGTACATGTCATCGCATCAACGCTTTGCACAGCACGTACTGCTATTGTATAACCATAGACTCTTTTATCTCCCTGCACACCAACAGTTTTTATTGGAATGAGAACTGCAAAATACTGCCAAGGTTTTTCCATAAGGCCTTTTTCTACTGCACGTTCAATCTCTTTTTCTACAATATCACAAGCTTCACGAACAATTTCTGTTTTTTCTAAAGTTGCCTCCCCAATAACTCTAATCGCAAGCCCAGGCCCCGGGAACGGTTGTCTTTCAGAAACACTTAAACCTAAAACTCTTGCAACCTTTCTTACTTCATCCTTATAAAGATCCCTTAATGGTTCAACAAGTTTTAATTCCATATCTTCTGGAAGCCCACCAACATTGTGATGGGATTTTATTGTATCTCGAAGCTCCCCGCCAGACTCAATCCAATCAGGGGCAATAGTTCCCTGAACAAGATATTCTATCTTTTCATCTTTAGCAACTTTTTCAAAACTTCGTATAAATTTATTTCCAATTATCTTACGTTTCTTCTCAGGATCTTCAACACCTTTTAAAGCATCATAAAAATCCTTACTAGCATTGACAAATCTGAAATTAAGCCTCATCTTAGTCATCATTTTTTTAACGTGTTCAGATTCGTTTTTTCGCATATATCCAGTGTCGACATGAACTGCAATTAACTGATCACCAACCGCTTGGTTAACAAGAGCAGCACAAACAGTGCTATCCACCCCACCTGAAAATGCAATTAACGCTTTGCCCTGTATTTCCTCACGTAATTTAGGAACTGTTTTTTCAATGAATTTTTCAGCATTAAACATATTCTCTCTCTATTTAGCAAGTGCCTTTTTTCTCATGTCTGCTCGATATGCCTGCATCTGTTTTGCAAGTGTTTCATCTTTTATTGCTAGCATTTCAACAGCAAGTAATGCAGCGTTATCTCCACGGTCAAGTCCAACGGCACCAACAGGTATTCCCGGCGGCATCTGAATGATCGATAGTATCGCATCAAGATTTACTTTACCACTAACCGGGACACCAATCACTGGCTTAATGGTATGGGCAGCAATGCTTCCAGGGAGCGCTGCAGCAAGCCCTGCAATACCTATGAAAACATCTGCATCGCATTTCTCAACAATCTCTTTAAGAACATCAGGTGTTCTATGAGCTGATGCAACAGTTATGTCATAGTCAACGTCAAATTCTTCAAGTATTTTCTTTGCTTTTTCAGCCACTGGCATATCTGATTTCGAACCCATTATTATCTGAATTTTCATGGTAACAAAACCAGGAAATGCTCTCTCTATATAAATAGTTTCAACTCAAAAATCTGCTATCGTAAACTAATTATATCAAATTCTTATGTTGAACTCTCAGAAGCTAGGAATGCAAAATGAAGCTTGTTATCTGTGAAAAAAACATTGCTGCAAACCGAATTGCATACATTTTATCTAATGGAAAATCAAGAAGCATACGGATGGGAAAAACTCCTGTCTATGAGTTTACAAAAGATGATGAAACATGGAAAGTCGTTGGGCTACGAGGACACATCATAAATCTTGATTATTCTGCAGAATATAACTTGTGGGGGAATATACCGCCACGAAATCTTATTGATATTGAACCTTGTAAGAAGGTTAGTGAAAAAGACATTGCAGCGGCTCTGAAAATGCTTGTTGATAAAAATCCTTATCTTATAATCGCAACTGATTTTGATCGGGAAGGCGAGCTCATTGGTGTTGAAGCTATTGATCTTATAAAAAAATATAATAAGAATATTAACCAAATAAAGAGAGCAAAATTTAGTGCAATTACTGGTTATGAGATAAAAAACGCTTTTGGTAATTTAACCGATGTTGATTACGATCTATCCAATGCTGGAGAAGCACGTCAAGTCATTGATCTTGTCTGGGGTGTTGTTTTAACACGTTTTATCTCACTTACTTCCAATCGTTTGGGAAAGGATTTTCTCTCAATCGGACGGGTTCAATCACCAACTCTAGCAATTCTTGTCGAGCGAGAAAAAGAAATTCAAAATTTTGACCCGAAAACGTTTTGGAAGATAATTGCTACATTAAAAAAAGAAACACTGTTTGATGCAGTACATGTTGAAGGTCAAATCTGGGATGAAAAACAGGCACAAGAAATCTACAATAAAGTCAAAGACAGCAAACAAGCAACAATTACTGATGTGAAAAAAACTGTAGAACAAGAAAGACCTCCTGCTCCCTTTAGCACAACTACGTTTCTTCAAGCTGCATCGTATCTTAATCTTTCAGCTTCAAAAGCAATGACTATCGCTGAAGAGCTGTATATGTCTGGTTTAACTTCTTATCCAAGAACAGATAACACTGTCTATCCGTCTTCTCTTAACATTAAAGGAATTTTAGAAAAACTTTCACATTCCTCTTTTTCAAAAGAAGCACAAGAAGTAATAAAAAACGGAAGAGCACATCCGACACGTGGAAAAAAACAGACAACAGATCATCCGCCTATTCATCCCGTTGGAGTTCCAGCTGGTAAAAAACTTACTTCTGAGCAAGAGAAAGTGTATGAACTCATCTGCAGAAGGTTTCTTGCAACCCTTGCAAAAGATGCAGTATCAGAAACAGTTGATGCATCAATTACTATTTCAGATGAGGAGTTTAAAACAAGCGGATACCGGCTTATTGAACCAAACTGGAAAAGCATCTATACCTATATAAATATCATTACAATGAAATGGATGAGTTTTCTGAAATGCAGAAAGCAATTTTCCAGCGCGGTACGAATGTGGGCGTACTAGCACAAGAACTTTTTCCCGATGGTACAATTGGAACAGAAGGTTCACCGCCCGCTTATAAAAAAGGATTAAAGAAAACCGGTGAGTTAATTCAGCAAGGCGGGAAGATAATTTATGAAGCAGCATTTCAGTTTAATGAAGTCCTTTCTATTGCTGATATATCTTTTTCCAGAGAATCCTCCAGACCTTCTATTTCCCCTGGTATGAACTTAAATTCACAATAAGGGTCCCCCAGTCCCACACATTTGGTCTCAACCGCATTCCATTCCCTTCCATCCAGTTCCAGTCCCATAAAGAAACCGGCAAGCAAAGGGGGAAGATGGGAAGCTATGGCACAACCAATATTTTCAAGTCCACAGCAGTCTGAGCTCTCATATACCCTAAAATAATGTTCATCGGTCTTTGAGATATCATCCCTGTACTCAATTATCCCACTCCGTTCAAAATCAATATTCTTTAAGATTGGTTTTTTTACCAATTTCATATCCTTGACCTTGCTAAAACTCTTGGGCATATACAACCCTAATTTTTGTGCAGTAAATAATAATCCAAACTTAAATCT
>JAIWHQ010000003.1:0-21880 GCA_048629575.1 Thermoplasmatota archaeon
TTCCACCGATAAGATCAGTTATATCGTTACCAAGTTTCTTAAGTTTCAATCCTCTCTTTACTATAGGTAAGTGGTCTTTGGTCATTGGAATGATGCTTTCATATCCCATAAGATCTGGCAAGGAGAGGAAATACATACTGAGCACATTACTTTGTATATGTGCGCTTATAGCCAAAAGTTTTCGTAAATCCTTTGTTTGTTGGCTAGGCTCTACTCCAAGTGCGTTTTCAACTGCCCTGAGTGCAGTTATTTGATGGGCAACAGGACAAATCCCACAGATTCTGGAGGTAAGTTCCATTAGTTCATCATATCTTCTGCCAATGAGGAATGATTCAAAAAAACGAGGTGGTTCATATATTCTAAACTTTAGATCTTTTACTTTTCCATCTTTTGCAATCCTAATATTTAATGCTCCACGCCCTTCCACCCGTGCTAAGTAGTTAACATCTATGTTTATTTCTCCCATTAGTGACCTGCCTCCTTCCTAAATTCTGGAGACATACCAGCATATTTTCTGAACTTTCGTTTGATGTCTTTTTCATTGAAACCTAGATCTTTGAAAATGCTGGCTAATGCTGAAGCGTTTGGGTCATTCATTGGTCCAAAGCATCCTTCGCATTCTCTACCTAATGAGGGACATATAGCACCACATCCTGCACTAGTAACAGGACCCATACAGGCCATTTTCTTACTGGTGATAAGACAGACGTTATCTCTGAATTTACATTCAACACAGACAGCATGTTGTCTCAGTCGTGGTCGTATTTCTAAAAGTGCAGACTTCAACAGCTCTACGATGGTATCTCTGTGAGCTGGACACCCTTTCAATATAGCATCTACTTTGACATATTCTCCAACCCCAAACACCTTTGTGGATTGAATGACAGATGTATCCCGATATACTTGACTCTCAGCATCCAATTGCGGTGTCCAATTCCGTATGGAGGGGATACAGCCACCAATGGCACAATCACCAAAAGCTACGAGGAATTTTGTTTTCATCCTAATTTGTTTAATCTCTTCTATTTCTTCTGGAGTGGAGATCCCACCTTCAACAAGACTAATATCCCATCCTGTTTCATCATTATCTCGTTTAACCATGACCCAGTAACTGATGTCAAATAACTCAAGAAGATCTAGGAATATTTCTTCTAAATGAAGAAATTCTAGTTGACACCCAGCGCATCCGGTGAATTTGAATATAGCTATCTTTGGTTTTTCATTCATAGATTCTTTCTCACTACTATTATAGTGGATGGATAAATGGTTTAATATCAGCGTAGTTAAACACAGGTCCATCCTTACAAACATATTTTAAGCCAATTTGACAATGACCACATTTACCAATACCACATTTCATCCGTCGTTCTAACGAGAGATAAATTTGCCGGTCTTTGAATCCTATTGTTTCCAGACATTTTGCTGCATACCGCATCATTATTTCAGGACCACATACCAACACTATAGCATTCTTGTGATGAGTTTTCATACTTGGAAAACACGAGGTAACAAGTCCTATTTTACATTTAGACGTAGTCTCGATGGGCAATTCATCAACGGTTAGATCCATCCTGGTTTTTTTTATCTGCTTCCACTTTTCAAACTCATATCTGAAAAGCATATCATCTGGAGTTCGAGCACCATAAATGATTTCTAAATCTCCAAATTTCTTCCTATTATTTTTTATATAATTGACAACACCTCTAAGAGGAACAATTCCCATTCCTCCCACAACAATCAACACATTCTTTCCTTCTGCCCTTTCCAGCGGCCATCCGTTTCCATATGGGCCTCGTATTCCAATAAAATCTCCTTCTTTCAACCTGAGAACCGCATTGGTTACACTACCTACGTTACGTATGGTTGTAGTTACAGAACCATTATTGCTAGTGTCTGATAGAGAAATAGCAGACTCTCCAATACCAAACAAACTTAGCATCATAAATTGACCTGGTGCAGGCGAGAAACTTTTTTGAAGTTTTTTATCAGAAAATTCAAGCGTATAGGTGTTTGTGTCATGTGTCTCTTTTCTAATCTTTTTTATGACTGCTAGATTTGGAGAATACTCATTCATCGCTGTTTACCTCCCCTAATGACCTTAGCTACCTCTGTTAGATCAATTTTAGAAGGACAAACGCGTATACATCGACCACAGCCTACACAGCTGGAATTCTTACCACCAGCTGCAGCTCCAAATTTACACAACATCCAATGACGTATCCTGTCCTTCCTATCCCTTCTAAAGTTACCACCAAGAGCTACTTCACCATATTCAAGCAATTGACAAGAATCCAATTCACGATTTCTTGTTCCACTCATTAATGATAGATCCGTGGTGTCGTAGACATCATAACAATAGCAGGTGGGACAGACTAGAGAACAGGATCCACATGATAAACAAGGAAATGATCCATCAACTCCACCATGTTCACCCAGATCAAGCCAAACCTCGTGATCGAGGTTCTCTCGAACGATTCTTGGCAGCCATGTTGTATTCATAAATTTCTTGATTTTTTTCTCCATCAGTTTCAACCGTCTTTCTTTTTCATGGAAATCTGTTTCAGTTGCCTTCCTGAGATTTACTCCTTCAACAAGTTTTTGTCCCGTTTTAGATCCTATCTCTACGAGATATTTTGTTCCAATATCCGTTAGTAGAATATCGTATCCTTCATCGAGATAGGGTCCTGTACCCATGGAGCTACAAAAAGAATGTTCACTTGGTTCAACACAGTTTATTGCTACCAAAACAGTATTTTTTCTTCTGTTTTGATAGTATGTATCATTAAAGTCGGCTGAAAAAAATTTATCAAGTTTTAGGATAGCGTGTACGTCACATGGGTGAATCCCTAGGATAAGTATTTTTTCGTCTTGTATACTTTCTTTCGTGGTGAATTTATCATTTTTTAATTCAAATGAAAACAGCGTTTCTTTTGGTGGATGAAAAAATTTCTTAGGAGGGAGAACCGTGGACGTATAATCAAGATGGAGTTGTTTTATGGAAGTTATTTCATCAAATGTTGAATCAGCACCTGGTCTTGTTGGACCGAAAACTTTGTAATCTTCTAAGAACCGGTTCAGGAATATATTCATGTCTTTTTTTTCTATAATATATGAGTTCATAAGTTTCCTTTTTTCATTGTGCTGGGATGCCCCTAATTATTTTTTGGTAATTAAATTGTTTCCCGTGTTACTATTCTTCAGAAATTTAATAGTAATATATTTGATATAGAGTTAGAATGTCCAAGCATTCAAAAGACCATATTCGAGATATGATAAAACATCATGTTGGAGAATTATTTGATGAGGTGATTAATTGAAAGAAGAAAAGACAAAAAAGATTGTAAAAAATCATTATAAGAAAATTGCAACTGGACAAATGAAGAGCTGTAGCTGTGGTTGCAATGGAACATTTGATAGTGAACAGATTTCCAAAGCTATTGGGTATTCTGATGATGAAATGAAGACGGTTCCGGATGCAAATCTTGGTCTTGGCTGCGGGAACCCAACAGCAATTGGCGAGATAAAAGAAGGCGATGTTGTTTTAGATCTTGGATCTGGTGCTGGGTTTGATTGTTTTCTTGCAGCAAAAAAAGTAGGATATTCAGGTAAAGTCATTGGTGTGGATATGACTGAAGAGATGATTGAAAAAGCAAGAAAAAACGCTGAACAATATGGTTATAAAAACGTAGAATTTAGATTTGGAGATATTGAAGATCTGCCAGTAGATGATAATTCTGTTGATATCATCATTAGTAATTGTGTGATCAATCTTGCACCAGACAAGTTGAAGGTTTTTAAAGAAGCATACAGAGTACTAAAAACAGATGGGAGAATGTATGTTTCAGATATTGTATTACTTGAGGAATTAACAGATGAACAAAAAAATGATGAAGATTTAGTAGCTGGATGTGTCGGTGGAGCACTATTAAAAGAGGATTATCTGAAAATCATTAGAGATGCTGGCTTAAATTATAGGATCATATCAGAAGATAAAGAGATAAGTAAAATACAATATCAGGGAATCCCTCTGGAAAGCTTGCATATTGAGGCATCTAAAGCATTATTTTCTTAGATTTGAAAAATTTGCAGATTCTACATGTTTCATCGATTAATTTGCCTGAGCCATTTTCATAAATAATTCTTGCAGATTTATCAATTTCATTTAAAAATTTTTCATCATCTCTATTTATCCCACCTCGTTTATTGGAGAGATATTGACATACTGCCGCAGGAGATATCTCAAGTATTTCAGCGATTTGTCTTTGATTTAATCCGTAATTTTCTATCAAACTTTTAGCAAGTTCTTTTCGGATCACAGGTAAAATATACCAGATAATTTTTTCACAGGGAGCTTTTGCCATTATTCCCAAATAGCATTCACTCTATATGTATTTAACAATTGTTAATTTGTTATTGGGTAAAAAATATGTTTACATCCTTAACTGAAAATCAAATTAAAATTACAATAGTCAGTAAATTCTCTGAAAACTTCAAAAAAATACTATTTGTCTGGCGTATAGAAATAACTGAAAAATTGAACTACTCTAACTTGTTGATCAATTGCATAATTTCGCCAGCATGTTTTTCAATAATTTCAGGGTCTCTGAATGCATCTGCTGCAAAACTTCTTTAGTTTCATAATCACTTTAATAAGAGATTCTTTTGTAAGATTATTAAAATCTCCACCTACTTCATCAAAGGCATTTTCAATGAGTAAATCAACATTTATTTTCTTGGCTTCTTTAGATTTAAGTCCAGAAATTACCTTCATAGATTCAATAACTTCTTGTTGTGTTTGAGTAAAACATTCTATTATTGCATCCCGAACCATAATAGGAGTTACTTCTTTTGAAATATCAACATTATAGATTGTGCTCTCTGGCATAGAACTGAATTAATATAATCGGCTTCATAAATATATTGATTTTTTCAGTTGCTTCTATGTAAAGTCAAAACATAAGATTTTATCATTTTCAAATTTATTTATATAATGGATAGCTATTTTGGTGTTGGTTTCAGCTGTGGGCATTATGTCAAAGATGTTTTCCATTGAACCAAACGTAAGTGTTTTGCAAAAAAATGTAATCCATAACCCCGATGATGATTTTTTTATAACGTCTTTAAAACCATATTATGTTTTTACAAAGGATTGTCAGTATCTTTTTGGGTCAACACAGCCGGGACGCCGTCCAGATAGAGCATTCTATATGGTTCCCCGGAATTATAAACTTGGTAAAAAACAGAAGAAATTTGATACAACAACTGGAAAAAAAATCTATGAAGTTGCAATGAAATATTTAACAAATGAAAATCCACCTGTTATTATCCAAGAAGGTATTCAGGGTGAAGCTGGATATGAAGTGGGACTACGGATTACATTTAGTATAAAAAACCTTCACAATGCATATATTGCGTGGATGGGAAAAATGATGGTTTTTCCACCAAGACAAGGTATTAAAATTGATTGTTGGAACTACCTCATACAAGAAAAACTCCCAGAAAAATATGTTCAGGGGATTCAGAATGTTTGGCCAGAATATGATCCAAATGTTCCTATAACTCTTTATGATCTCACCGAGATGAAAAAAAACATTCGGCGAGTTCTAAGTCTTGGAGTTGATTATTTCGGTGGTGCTTTTAAAAAACCTAATCTTACTATGGTTTGGAATAAAGCAGAAGCAGATGGACTCATTACGTATCATGCAGGATGTACATCTGGTCGTGTTCTCAAAGGACTAAGTGGGACAGGAAAAACGACGCTTACTGTTGGACCAAAATTAGAACAAGATGATGCATGTCTGGGTAAACCAATCCATAATAATGGTAAAATTACTGAGGTGAAGTTAATTGGTCTTGAGGCAGCTAGTTTTGCAAAATCTGAAGGGTTGACGAAATTTAGCCCTGAGTATCCAGGTCTCATGAAATCATGTGAAATAGGAAAGGACGGGAAGAGATCAATTGTCCTAGCAATGAACATCGACTGCGAGGGTGTAGAATATCAGATGAGGGAGATAAACGGTTACACTGTTAAAGTACCGCAGAAAATACACGGGGAAAAAATTGGTTCTTTACAATGTACAAAATATGAAAAAAGTGGGACAACAAATGGCAGATTTATTTTCTTATTTAGTGAATTAAATCAGAATTGGGGAAGCAGAAGAGAGAAATTCTTAAAATCTGAAGCTTTGAGTTTTAAAAAATATGATATCTTAGAGCCTATCTTTAGAGTTGTAGATCCAGTGATGGCTGTTGCTCTTGATAGCGCCTGTGAGAGTATTATTACGTCGGCAATCTCTGCACAAAAACCTGGAACACGTGTTCGTTCATATGCGGCAACTGATTTTATGGCACGAGAACAGTCACATCAGGCGCTATTGAAACTGAAGATATATTCAGATATGGATTTGGGTCTTGATGGTGCACTTGTGTTTTTCATCAACAACGCCGGCGTTGTTGGAGAATATGAGTTGGAAGGAAAACAGATTAAAAAATTGGATGAAAATGAAAAACCGATACCAAAGAAAGATAAGGCAACAGGAGAGATATTAAAAAATGAACTTGGTGAAATCAAATATGTTGGTCAAGGTGAAGGAATTAAAGTAGCTGATTCAAAAAGGTTGATAGATATTATTGAACATAGAAAAATTGAAAACTGGATAAAACACCCTATATTTGGATATCTAATTCCTGATCCAGTGGAGCTTGAGGAAAAACATGATATGAAAGATTTCGGAAAGCGATTCAATCCATTAAATTACTACACACCGAAACAATATCTTGAATTTATCAAGAGAGACATACGGGAACGTACGGAGTTTTTAACCGATTTATTCAAAGGGCAAGATGGAGAAGATAAATTAAAAGACATAATTAATGTTTGGAAAAAATGTAAAATACCAACAAAAGAAGAAATAAAAGATTTTTACGAAATGTATTATATAAGTAAAAATCTAAAGTAATGGTTCAAAAGTTGAGTAGTTAGTTTTGGAGGAAAATATACAGTATCCATATAACATTTATATATCAATAGCTGTATTATATTACTATTATTATGTATGGAGAAAGACAAAATGTATAAAAATAAAATCTATAAAAAAGGAATAGTTTTTGCAGTAATCGTTTTATTTTTAGGTGCTGGTGTTGTATCAAGTATAAATGTCAATGAAACATTTAACAGTCAACTTAACCAGAATCATATAGGACTTGATTCTGCCGTAAAAGTTGCAGATGCAAAACTTATACAATTAGATAAATCTGATTTCTCAATTATTAACTCTGTAGAAACAACAGATGATGACGGAACGATTTTGTTTTATATTTTCAATTTGCAGCCACAAGGATATATTGTTGTTTCAGCAGATTATAATCTACCACCAATAATTGCTTATTCATTTACAAGTAACTTTGAAAGTGTTGATGCTGATAATGTTCTTCTTCAAATCCTTACAGTAGATATAATGCTTCGTCTTGAAAACATACAGATTGTATCAGATGATATTATAGAAGATAGAATGGCTCTTTGGAATTCTATTCTAAATGACGAGTCAGATTTATTATTAAATGTTAACGTTCAACAATGGCCTTCAGAAGAATTAACTCTTGGTGATGGATGGTTGGACACCCAGTGGCATCAGAATGCCCCATACAATAATTTTTGTCCTATTGATTTAGCAGGTGGTGGAGATAAAAGTGTTGCGGGATGTCCAGCGGTTGCTATGGCACAAATTGTTAATTATCATCAAACCACTAAAAATGTTTCTTTTGATGACAGCGATGATTATTATCATGGTTATTACAACAATTTTTGGATTGATGACGACCATGAAACATATGATTTTCCTTCATTTCCAGAACTTAATAGCTATCTTGATACATTAATGTCTCATTATCAGAATCAAATCCCACTCACCGATGATGATAAAGCAGCTATTGTATTTGCTTGTGGGGTTGCGGCAGAACAAGTCTATCATCCAAGTGGATCAGGTACTTTTGGAGTAGATCAGGCATATCAAGCATATGAAAAGTTTGACTTTGACGAAATTGAATTACTCACTGAAGATGATCCTGATCTTTACGATCGGTTGATATCAAATATGGAGGATGGACTCCCTGCACATATAGCAGTTGTTAACGAGGAATGGACGGTTGGTCATAATATGGTTGTTGATGGATATAATATGGATGGGTATTATCATATCAACTTTGGCTGGGGTGGCTCATATGATGGTTGGTATCTGCTTCCTAATGAACTGCCTTATGAGCTTACTGTTATTGAAGGTGTGATCGTTGATATTATTCATGATAACGCAGATTCTGATTTACAAGGCAACGGCGTTTTAAGCTGGGCTGATGTAGAACCTGGTTCGACAGTTAATGGTAGTTTTACTATTGAAAACGTTGGTGACCCCGGATCAGAAATTGATTGGGAGATCATTGAATGGCCAAGTTGGGGTGAATGGACGTTTACGCCATCAAGCGGTGAGGATTTGAAACCAGAGGATGGAGCAATAACTATTCAGGTGTCTGTTGTAGCACCAGATGAGAAAAATGAGCAATTCAGTGGGAATGTAAAAATAGTTGATGTAGATGATAGCACCAATTCATGTTTGATCCATGTTTCTCTTGCAACACCAAAAATAAATGCAGTTATGTATCAATTATTTCTTAGATTTTTAGAGGAACATCCTTTGTTATTTCCAATTCTGAGATATCTATTAGGATTGTAAATTATTTGATGCTCCCTTCCATTATTTTTATATGGACAAAAACAATGAATGGTTTACAATGGAAAAAACCTTATTTGTAGATATTTTACGAGAAAAAAAATTAATGCTACCGCCATTAAGCGGTTATACCGATTATCCTTATCGGAAAATTCTTGCAAAATTCAAACCACCATTTATTACAACTGAAATGGTAAATGCACGTGCAGTTATTGAAAACAACAAAAACACTACTGAAAGATTAAAAAAAGAAGAAGGCACCCATCTTAGAGGTGTTCAACTTCTTGGAAAAGATCCTAAATATATGAAAAAAGCAGCAATAACTATCAGAAATTTAGGGTTTGACTATATTGATATTAATATGGGTTGCACTGTAAGAAAAGTAGTTTCAAAAGGAGAAGGTATTTCTCTGATGAAAAACGAAGATTTAGCATGTAAAATTGTAAAGACCGTATCAGAGGCGGTAGATGTTCCTGTAACCGTTAAACTTAGAGCTGGTTTTTCCAAAGATTCAATTAATGTCGTATCTCTTTCTAAAAAATTAGAGGACGCTGGTGCTGCAGCTGTTACGATTCACGGGCGGACAGGTGAAAAAAAGTTCAACCCAGAAATGGATCTTAATGTAATACGAGACGTTGCAGAGGCTCTCTTTATTCCAGTTATTGCAAATGGGGGTATTTTTTCATCTGATGATGCCAAAAATGCTCTTATCAAAACAGGTGCTTTGGCAGTGATGCCAGGGAGAGGAATTATCGGAAATCCTTGGCTTATTACAGAAATTCTGTATGGTTTTTCGAAAGAATCTTTTATATCTCCGAGTCTAAAAGAAAGAAAAGATGTATGTATTGAACATGTGAAGAGTAATTGCAGTTATTATGGTGTAAGAAACGGAGTTTGCAAAATGCGAAAGATTGTTGCAAGATATTTTCCATTGGCAAAAAACTTAAAGTTTTTAAAAGTTGATATGCAAAATGCAAAAACTGTAGATGAAATTTTTTCAATTCTAAATAAAATTAAAGAAGTTGATACTGTTTGGATATATGAACGTTAGAGTATTTTTGTTGTTATTTTCGATGATTCATGAATATTTTTTGGGATATCATTAAACTCAAAAATAATAGATATAAAAACGGACATTAAATGTGCGTTAAATATGTTTTAATGTCTTGACAACGTTTCATAATACGATGAAGTTCCTGTTTTAAGTATCTCCAGAATAATGCGTTCTGTTACATTTCCGACTCCTCTTATCTTCCTTAAATCATTTTCTAAATCAGAAAGAGGGGTCTTTATTTGTGAAATTGAATAGGCAGCATAACCAAAAGGAGATTTTCTACCTTCCATTTTCAAAAAATAATCAATATGTTCAAGTAGTACAACAACCAAATCATTCTCACTAAGAATATCCTTGAAGAGGGAAAGTGGAATGCGCATAGGCATTTTATATGCCGTTGCAATAGTATTAAACATCAGATTTATTGAATCATAATAACATCCTGTTGCACTCCCCCATTTATCTCCCCTGTAGATGTTGTGATAATCCACAATAAGCTCGGAATAATGGTTTTTCAGTACATCAAAAAAGTAATCTTTTTGTCTCCCTTCTTTTAGCGTCATACCACTAAAGATGATAAAATCAATACCTGCCTCACATGCCTTACGAACTGTTTCCTCTATTTTCTCTCTTGTATCAGTAATAAACGGAATTACTGGCATCAAGTACATACCACAAGAAATTCCTTCTTCTTTAAACATTTTAATAGTCTCCAGCCGCTCAGAAGGAGGTGGAACACCTGGCTCAAAAATTGCACTGATTTCGTCATCAGCAGATGAAAAACTAAAACTCACAATAGCTCTTGTTTTCTTATTAATCTGTTTTAAGATATCAATATCTCTTTTGACAAGCGTTGATTTTGTAAGAACATGAACAGGAAAATTCTTTTCATAAAGAAGCTGAAGAGTTTTACGAGTAAGTTCATACTTTTTTTCTGCAGGTTGATAACTATCGCCAACGCCACCACCAACCCCTATATATCCTTTCTTGAATGGGGTTCTTTTTCTTTTTGGATCCAACTCTCTTTGTAAAAGATTAATAGCATTTATCTTGACAACAACGTCTTCTCCAAATTCTCCATCTACCTGATATTTCTCAGCGCGACCATCACAATAGACACAATTATGTTTGCATCCTCGATAAAGATTCATTCCATAACTTGTCAAAAACCATGATTCAATTTTCTTTTGTTTACGAAGAATAGATTTTGCTTCAACTTCTTTAATCATAATGCCATTTCAACATCCAAAGAGCATGCAGAGTAATCCATTTCATACATATATCGAAACTATAAAAGAGATTAGTAATTTTTTTATTCTATCGATGTTTTATAGGCCCCAACTGATTCTGCTAATTCATCGACTTCTTTTGGATGGGCAAACAATGCACAGGGTAGACCTTCGGTTTCAAGGAGATGTTCATTCTCACGAATCTCTGTAAACAAGGGACTTGCAAGACCCTCACGCAGCGTTGATGTTGTGAGGTTATGTGTCGCAATATTTGAAATTGGGCATGGTGTGAGATCACCTGCTGGTGTGATATGTGCAAATCCTCGTCCTGCTGATACGCATCCACCGAAGAATTCTTCATCTCCTGGAGAATGAACAATATAGATAGATTTTGAGGCTCGATAGTTAAGCATTTGTGATCTAAACATCTCGCGTTCCTTAGGAGTTAGTATTAATGCATGATCATTATCTGCATCTGTGTTGTTAGGTGTAAGAGGAATATATTCGATGAAGACTCCGATGCGGATGCCTTGAGCAATGAGATGATCAATATTTTCAGGATCCATCCAATATTTGTAATTCATACGTGTAATTGTCACTGAAATGCCGCAGATCACTCCAATTTTGTTTAGTTGTCTTAGTGTGTTCATTGCCTTTTCATAGACGCCATGTCCTCTTCGTTTATTGGTAAACTCAGAATCACCTTCAATACTTACCAGAATTGCAATATTACCAAGTCGTTTCAATTTTTGATAATCTTCCTGCTTTAGAGTTGTCCCATTCGTTAAAATAAGAAAAAATCTATCGTTAAATTCTTTACAGAGCTGCAGAAGTTTTGGAAATAAGAATGGCTCTCCACCCGCAAAAACATATCCAAATACTCCTAGTGTGTTTGCTTCTTTTATAATTGTATGCCATTGATCATAGCTGAGTAATTTTGATTGTTGAATAGGTTTTGTACAGTTTATTTTTGATGTGGCTCCTGTTGCTGCAGCATAGCACCCGGTACACTGAAGGTTACAATGTGGAGTGATACTCAGGATTAAAAACGGGGGAACTTTAACTCCTTTGGCAAGTTCTTCTTCTCGACGTTTTTTTGCTTGTAGATGAGTTCGTCGTAGACGAAGAAATCCTCGAAGGTATCTTGGATATCGACAAATCCACGGTAAAAAGATACGAGCGATATTAGGATCATAACTTTCTAATGTCTTTTTGAGAATCGATGGCGGTCTTTGTGCACATTCAGAGTCTTGACGTTTTTTTATCATAGGTATTCAGTTGGGAATGTAACTTGGAATGTGTTGAAATAGATTTTTATTTAGAAATATAATCTTTTCAATGTTGTCATGTCAAATGATTCGAACAATATCGAAATATTCTTAAAGAAGGATATAGTTTTGATTACCACAATTATGGGGAGGAAAAAAATGGTAAAATTAAGTGAAGTAAAAATAAACATATCCACAGCAATAGCAGCAGCTTTCGGATTTGTGATAGCTCTAATTTGGAAAGAAATAATTGTTGGATTATTTGCCTTAGCTGGTCTGACAATAAATGATATTACAAATTTGACTGGTGCAGCAGTTGCAATTGTTGCAGGGATAATCATAACAATAGTCTGTGTCTTTGGCATCATGTACATTACTAAATGGGGCGGCATAGGGAAATAATAATCAAATCCCCATATTTATATATCAAAAAACCTAATGTGTCGTAGGGATAAAATTATGAGACACATATTTGTAATGTTCCTAGTTGGGATTTTAATCCTCGGCAGCCCTGGAGCAGATGGTTCATCAATTAACAAATGCGATGAAGTTTCTCAAACGCTAAACGATGAAGCATATACATCTGTATCTGATGGCGAACTGGAATTAGAGATCACTGGTGGTTTTGGTGCACATTTGATTATCAGAAATATCGGAGATACTGATGCATCTGGTGTGGAGTTTGATGTCTCGATTACTGGAGGAATACTGGGCATGATACATGAACATTATGACGGCATCATTTCATCTATTCCTTTTGGCAGTGAATATACCCTAGGTATACCTGTCTTTGGATTTGGATCAATTGAAATAACTGCAACAGTAGAAGAAAACACAATAAATGCTAAAGGATTTGTAATGTTCTTCTTCGTTTTCATACTGTCATAAAAAAGAGGATGATTTGTAGAAAAGAATAGGATGTCATAGTTAGGCTGTTTACAATGTTTCATCAATCATAGGAAGAATTTGTTTATCCTTAAACCCATATTGTTGCATCGCACCTGAAGGACATGCTCCAATACAGGCACCACAGCCTTTGCATAATGCTTCGTTTACCTTTGATTTAGTCTTTCCTTCTTCGTCTTTTACAAGCTCTAATGCATTAAAACTACAGACGGATACACAGATACCACACCCTGAGCACACATCTTCATTTACCTGAGCAATTAACGGCTCAATTTCCAACTCTTTCTTCGAGAGAATCGTTAACGCTCGAGATGCAGCACCACTTGCCTGAGACACTGAATCCTGAATATCTTTAGGGCCTTGACAGCATCCAGCAAGAAAGATGCCATCAGTAAACGTATCCATTGGTCTAAGCTTGGGATGTGCTTCTAAAAAGAACCCATCAGCACTTTGTGAAATATGAAGGGTTCGATTGAGTTTATCAGCATCAATACGGGGGACAAGTGCAGGTACAAGAACTACCATATCGGTTTTCATCTCAAAGAGTTTACTTGTCATGGTATCAAAGATATCGATCTTCAAATGATCCTTCATCGGTCGAACCTCTGACGGCCGACCTCTGAAAAAATTGGTGTTTATACCCCTAATCTTTCTATAAAATTCTTCGTATCCCTTCCCAAACGATCTGACATCATTATAGCAGATATTAATTTCAACCTCATCACCAAGTTTTTCTCTAAGGAGATAAACATGTTTTAGTGCACTCATACATCCTATACGACAGCACCATTGATATTGCGTTTCATCACGAGAACCAACACATAAAATAAAGGTGATACTCTTGGGTTTCTCTCCAGTTGATGGACAGATAATCTCACCAGCGGTAGGTCCTGATGAGCTAATGAACCGCTCCAGTTCAAGCGTGGTGATGACATCGGCAGAATTACTATACCCATATTCATAGAGACCTTGGGGATCCATCAAATCGTACCCAGTAGCAACCACGATGACACCAACGTCACGTTCAATCTCTTCAGGTTTTTGCGTAAAATCAATTGCTTTAGGAGCACAGGCATCCTGACACGCAGGTGATGTTCCACATTTCCCTCTCGTTAAAAACAGACATGCTTTTGGATCAATCACATATTTTAATGGTATTGCTTGGGGGAAGGGGATATACGCAGCGCCACGTTTCCCCATATTCATATCAAACTCACTAGGTACTCTATCTTTCATTCTACAAACTTGAGCACAATCATCACAACCTGTACATTTCTCCATGTCAACATATCGTGGTTTTTTTGTTATTTTTACTGTATAGTTACCGATGCTTCCATCTACACTGGTGACATCAGCATATGTGATCAGCTCGATATTTGGATGATTTGATACCTCCATCATTTTAGGCGTTAAAATGCAAGATGAACAATCAAGTGTTGGAAACGTTTTATCAAGCTGCGCCATCCGTCCACCGATGCTTGGTAACTGTTCAACAAGAGACACCTTGTATCCAGCATTTGCAAGATCAAGAGAGGTCTGAATGCCAGCGATGCCTCCACCGATCACAAGCGCTTTTTGTGTTACTGCAACTGTTGAAGGCGTTAAGGGTTCTAACATTCGGGTTTTTGCAACCGCAGCTCGCACCAAAGATTTTGCTTTCTCTGTAGCGCTTTGTTTATCATCATGTGCCCATGAGCATTGCTCTCGAATGTTTGCAATCTCTACAGTAAACTGGTTTAAACCGCCATCTTCAGCTACTTGTCGGAAGGTATGTTCATGCATCCGAGGAGAGCAACAAGCAATTACTATACCATCTAGATTATGTTTTTTAATGGATTTTTTGATAAGTTGAGCACCAAGATTAGAACACATATACTTGTAATTCTCACTGACGACAACGTTATCAAGTGAACTTGCATATTTTGTTACCGCCTCAACATCAACTGTTTTAGCAATATTAATACCGCAATGGCATACAAACACACCGATTTTTCCGCTCATTCTGCCTTCCCTCATTTTAGTATTATTTTATCAACAGGACTGTTATTCAATTGAAACCCTAATTTTTCTTTTTTTATTCCAAAAGCTATACCCAGTAATTGGGTGAGATACAAGACCGGTACGTCAAGCTTGGTGGCAACGGTTTCACCAGCTTTTTTCTGACGGGCATCGAACATCTTATGACACCAGGGGCAGACATCAACAAATCCCTGAAACCCATGATCCTGCACTGCTTGTAGCTTTTGCCCGGTTTTTGTTAATGCTGACTCAGGAAGATTCGCATCGATAGGAGCACCACAGCAATCAAGTTTCTCCGGATAAAAGGAACAATCAACACCAATAGCACTTAGAATTGATTCCATCTTCTGAGGATTTTCAGAGTCCACCGGACGACCGATCTCACTAGGTCGAATAAGATGACATCCATAATGTGTCGCAATTTTTAGATCTTTAAATGGATTTTTCACCAGTTTTTTTATTTCATCAATCCCAATAATGTCATGTAATAAATCAACGGTATGAACCAACCTCTGTGTTCCCGTATATGTCAGGTCTTCAGAGGTAAGCATCGTGTTTATTTTTTCTTTCATTTCATCGTTATTATTAAGGATATGAGCACATTCACTTAATGAGAAATGACACATTGGACATGGGGCAAAAAGATCAAGGTTTTGTTTCTCAGCAATGGCAAGATTTCGTGCCGCAAGATATAATGTTATCATTTTGTTGACATTTTTTAAAGGTTCTCCGCAACATGAAAAACCGTCGACATCAACAAGTTTTACATCAAGCAATGGAAATACCTCTCTAAGAGAAAGTTCATAGGCGTATTGTTCAGTAGGCATCAAACAGCCTGGGTAAAGTGCATATTTTTTCATGATATTCCTCTCATATTTTTTCAACAGCCAGTTGTGTGAGCACCATTTGAAACTTTGCCGGATCTGTTGGTTTGGATAACGATGGCAGACCTAATCCATCTCGTTTTATTGTTGCCCCCTCCCCTATTGACACTTCTTGTATGTCTTGGATGAGGCCAATGGAAAGAACAGACTGCAACATAGCCGTATATTTTCCAGGTATTTGTTTCCCGCTTGCAACAGCCATGTTTTTCAACGCAGTTAGTATCTCAACAGGTGCTACTTTTTGCGGGCATCGCTCCAAGCATTTAAAACAACTCATACATGTCCAAATAACATCGGAGTTGATCATTTCATCAATTAAACCTCGTTTGAGCAGTGCAACAATCTTATGTGGTTCAAGCTCTAAGAGTTTATGAGCTTCACAACCTGCCGTACATTTCGCACATTGATAACAATATTCTGACGATTCATTCTGAAGTTTTGCAAGTCGCGTGTTTATCTCCTTCATTTGCTCTGTTTGTGCTTCTGCCATTGATGTTAAATCTACTATACTCATAGGCGCCTCTTCCCGAACCTTTTATCAAACTTCTCTATTTAAATTCTCCTGAATTATTTCTTTTTTTTATACAAAAATGTAGAAACTTGCTTTGTTACTTTTCTGTTTTTTCCATATATAAACGAAGTAATTTTTATTAAATGCGTCATTTGTTCCAATAAACTAGTATATGCTCCTTCTTAACAATATTTTTTTAAAAATTTGGTATGAATCAGGGAACGTTTTAAATATAGGGTAATTGTATAGTAGATATAGAACATTGCTTTGGGGCTAGATATGAAGAATATATTCAGAAAAAGAAATATCATGACAGTTTTTTTTATTGCAACATTAGTAATTAGTAGTGTTTTTGTCAATGCTGAAAGTGAAGAAAGAATAAATAATGCTGATGAGAAAAATAATGTTATTTTTAATCAAACCGATACTGCCATTAGTGTTACTATTCCTGTTGGAGACTATGAGATTACAAATAATGGACAAGAAACTGAGATTTTTCTTGATGGTTTTGGTAAATCACTTATTGCTGGCACACCAAGTCTTCCTTCAAGGATTTTTGCAATCGCAATTCCGCCAGGAGCAAACGTATTAGATGTCACCTTTGATGCTGGGCAAGGAATAATAATTCCAGAAATATCATACATACAACCGGTACCATTACCAAGAGTGCTCGGTGAAGAAAATCTACAACTCTCTGAGCGACAACAAAAAGAATATGTTGAAAATTTTAATTTAGTGTATAGTAGAAACGATCCCTATCCCAAAAGCATTGGAGAATTTGTTCGTACGGCGGGGTATCGAAAATACAATCTTGTTGATGTCCGGATTACACCATTTACCTATCAACCTCTCTCTGGAGAAGTTGTATATTATCCTGAGATAACTGTTGATATCAAATATACAATTCCAGAGAACGGAATTGAACTAATGGATGATGCTCTAAGAGCAACGGAAAAGATTGCAGAAGAAATTATCATAAATTATGATCAAACAAAAAAGTGGTACCCGCAAAACACTATTGCCGGAAATGGGCTTCATGATTACGTCATTATTACTCTTGATTCATTAACATCCTCTGTAACACCTCTTGTTGACTGGGAAACTGCGAAAGGAAGAAATGTTGAAGTGGTGACCACGTCTTGGATTAATTCCAATTATGCAGGGTATGATCTTGCTGAAAAGATGAGAAACTTCCTCCGAGAAAAATATCCATCAGGGGAATGGGGTATTGAACATGTCTTACTTGTTGGTGATTACGATGATGTTCCGATGCGACGATGCTGGCAGGATTTAGGATATGGAAAACCGGAAACTGATTATTATTATGCAGAACTTTCTCTTCCTGACGATCAATCATGGGATGCTGATGGAGATCATCGATATGGCGAAAACTCAGATCCAATTGATTTCTATACAGAGATAAATGTTGGGAGAATACCTTGGAGTAATCCAAGTACTGTCCAACATATTTGTGAAAAATCTGCTCTTTATGAACAGAAGAACAATCCATCCTTTAAGAAAAACATTCTTCTTCTTGGAGCGTTTTTCTGGCCGGATACGGATAATGCTGTTCTCATGGAAAAAAAGGTAGATCAGCCATGGATGCAAGATTGGACTATGACACGCATGTACGAACAGGGGCATTCTTCATATCCAATGGATTACAATCTCAATAACAATAATGTTGTTTCAGTTTGGTCTTCAGGTTCATTTGCCTTTGTAAATTGGGCAGGTCATGGGTCTCCAGATGCCTGCTGGATATATTACGATAGTGGATACTTTATTCATGAAAATGACTGCGCACAACTTAACGATGAATTTCCATCTATCATTTTTGCAGATGCCTGCAGTAATTCTGACACTGATTATCTTAACATTGGTCAGGCTATGTTAAAGCAAGGAGGTGTTGGATTTTTAGGATCTACAAAGGTTGCGTTGGGATGTCCAGGTTGGGATCATCCAAATGATGGTTCAAGCCAGTCGCTTGATTATTACTTTACTACAGGTGTAACATCTGGGGATTATACTCAAGGTGAAGCTCATCAGCGGGCGCTACGAGAAATGTATACTCAGGGGCTTTGGTACGCTCTTAGATATGAAACATTTGAATGGGGAGCACTTTGGGGCAACCCTGATTTAGGAATGGCTCCTGTTGGAGATGTACCTATTATTGAAATTGGAGATCTCTCTGGTGGGTTTGGTAAGATACAGGTGAGTGCTTCAAATATTGGTACTGCTGAGGCAACAGATGTTACATGGAGTATTTCAGTTAAAGGTGGCATTCTTCAATTACTCAACTCAACATCTGATGGATATATTGAGACTCTTGGAATCGATGAATCAGCTACGATTCAAACTCAAGGATTATTATTTGGACTTGGAAAAATCGAAATAACAGTCACGGTATACTCAAGTGTAAAAACCCAACAAGGAAAAATAATTGGACCATTTCTCTTGTTACCATAATGAATTTAACGTCGTATATATTAAAAAAATTGGGGGAATAGAAAATGAAGAGAAAAATTGAAGTAAGTGTAGGGCTGATGCTGGCGATTATAGTGATACTACCGGTTTCGGGATTTGCAACAGAATCAGAAATCAATTATGAAGATACCTTAGTTATTTTTCAACCATATGATGGGACAGGACCACTACCAATTCCTGGTGATATGAAGTTTCCATATCCTGTCCACACAATTTCTGAAAATATTGAAAAAATTTCAAAACATCATGCTAGAGAGAGCACAGAGAAAAGCAATATTATCATTGATATTATTCAGCAGGTGGATGAATCATTAATTTTGGATTATTTAGAAGATCTTGTCGCTTTTGGACCTCGGGTAACCGAATCATCTGCATGCGAACAGGCAGCTGATTGGATTTATAATGAATTTCAAAGCCTCGGATTAGAGGTCCGGTATCAAAGCTGGAGTAATGGCGGGTATCAAAGTGAAAATATTGAAGCAACTTTACCTGGTGCTGATCACGAAAGTGATGAAATCTATATTATCTGTGGTCATTATGATAGCGTCCCTGGAAGTCCCGGTGCTGATGATGACGGCTCAGGAACTGTTGCAACACTTGCAGCAGCATATATATTAAGTCAATATAGCTTTGATCATACCATTCGATTTGTAACATTTTCTGGTGAAGAACAAGGACTTTTGGGCAGTGAAAAATATGTAGAAGAAGCGTATGCAAATGGAGATAATATTGTTGCAACTCTCAATGTCGATATGATAGGATATGCAATTACAGAAAACCAAGGCAATAATATCAAAGTATTTCATAATGATGATTCAAATTGGCTGGTTGATTTTACAGATGATATCGCTGATCAGTATTCAGAATACATCAATTTAAATGTCATACCGAGTGGTTGGACATGGGGAAGTGATCATTATTATTTCTGGGAATATGGATATGATGCCTTGTTTTATCACGAATATGAGTTTAATGCTTATTATCACTCACCACAAGATATCATTGAAAATATGAATCTTACCTATGATGTAAAATGCTCCAAATTGATATTAGCAACGCTTGCTTCATTAACTCAACCAAGTGGGTCGAATCCACCTGAGACACCAACACAACCGATTGGTCCAATTGAAGGGCTTACATATTCAGAGTATACATTTTTTACCTCAACAACTGATCCTGAATCTGATCAAATCTATTACAAATGGGATTGGGGAAATGAAATCGGAAATTGGGAAGGCCCCTATAATTCAGGCGAAACGGTTGAAGCAACTCACTATTGGAATGAAGAAGGAACATATGAAATTAAAGTGAAAGCTAAAGATGCAAGTGGACCAAGTGAAAGTAATTGGTCAGAACCTCTAGTGATTACTATAGCGAGCAGACCAATATTTACTATTAATATACACGGTGGTTTGGGCGTGAAAGCCACAATCGAAAATATTGTAGATGTTGATCTAACTGATATATCTTGGAATATATCCTTTGAAAATGGTCTTATTCTGTTTGTTCAAGGAGATTCAGGAACAATTGACAGCATTCCCGTTGATGAGACAGCAGAGATTCAAACAGAACGTCTCTTTGGACTAGGATTTCCTCACATTACTGTGTCAGTTAATTCAGTAGAAAAAACAGTACGCGGTTTTCTCTTAGGCCCTCTCGTTATTATCATAGGATAAATAATTGCACCAATCCAAACCTCTTGCCAGTAAGCAGTCTCATTCATTTCTCTTCTTATCAGTGGTATACTGCGCTCTATCACTTATCAACTCCGTATTAATCTATCATTTTGTTACTTTTGATTCAATTTAGAATATATGATTCCTATCTTTTTTGTTAAATAGTTTTATATATGTGTTTGTTTTATACTATATCTAACATAAGGGGATAAATATGAATGTAGTGAAGGAAATAAAAAAGGCTAGTATAAAAAAGTATAAACCAATAATTGCTTTTTTTATAGCAATGGTGATGGCGAGTAGTGTTTTTGTCACGGCAAATACTAGTGACTATACCATCAGTTCACCAACTACTGAACGTTATACTTTTGAAATGGATGAAGATGGCATAAGCCTGACAATTGATGTTGGCTCCTATAAAATTACCTCCACAGATCAAGGAGATGAAATTTATGTTGAAGAGTTTGGTCGATTACTTATACCAGGAAAACCAAATCTCCCGTCTAAGATATTTTCCATAGCAATACCACCAGGAGCAGAGGTCGAGAAAGTAACCATTGATGCTGGAGAAGCAATGACAATACCAGGAACATTTGAGGTTCCTCCCACGCCGTTACCTCGAGTTATCGGCAAAGAAGATCCTGCTATCTTTGAGCAAGATACAAAGGAATATGAAAATAATTATAATCAGGTGTATCAAAGCGACGAGTCATATCCGCCATCAATTGGGGAGTTTGTTCGCACAGCGGGATATCGGAAATACAACCTTGTTGACGTACGAATCGCCCCACTTACGTATAACCCTGTATCCGGGTGTTTAGTGTATTATCCTTTCGTTACTATAGATATCCAGTATAGCATTCCTGATGATTTTACATATGATGATGTCATCAGTGACTCTCTTGAAAAAACAGAAATAATGGCTGAAAAAATCATTCTAAATTATCAAGAGGCAACAACATGGTACACAGAAGAAACACCACGCTCAACCAATGATTTTGTCATAATCACTCTTGATTCATTAACATCATCGGTTACACCATTGGAGAACTGGGAAACTGCGAAAGGAAGAAATGTTGAAGTGGTGACCACCTCTTGGATTAATACCAATTATGCAGGGTATGAT
>JAIWHQ010000004.1:0-20780 GCA_048629575.1 Thermoplasmatota archaeon
ATTATTATCGCTAATTCTGGAATCATTGGTAACCAAATGGTTACTCTATCGCCCTTTTTCAGTCCAAAATCTCTCATACCGTTAGCTACTTTACTTACTTCTTTTAAAAGCTCGGTATATGTAAATTTTCTCACTTGACCGGGTTCATCCGCTTCCCATATAATAGCGACTCGATCTCCATTGCCTGCTTTCACATGTCTGTCAAGACAATTGTAGGCTACATTAAGTTTTCCGCCAACAAACCATTTTCCAGGGAACAGATCGGTTTTTTCCCATACTTTATCGTATGGTTTAAACCAATCGATGGATTTAGCTTGTTCGTCCCAGAACCCTTCCATATCTTCGATGGATCGTTTATATAACTTCTGATATTCTTCCATTGACATTCCAGTTTTCGCATAGTCGGGACTGACATCTACGGGATTAAATATCCGATTTTCAGTGAGTACACTTTTCATTTTTGTGTCTTTTTCTGACATAATATTTCACTAATTTGAATATCTAATTTAATTGTATAGTTAGAATTTCTTGATTTTTTAAATTCTTTAAAAATTTTAAAGGTTTTTTTTCAATCTTATCACATTTAAACTTTTTGGATTAAATGGACAGTATTGATTCAAGAAGATAATATATAATATTGTTTTTAAAGATTTTATTTATAAATAATATAAAAAGAGTACTATGGGCATACGATTCAATAAACACAACGTTCAAAAAAATTATTAAAATAAAAAATATTGGAAATGAAACTATTAACTTTTATAAGCAGATTCTGAAAAACCCAAAATCTTATCGCACGATGGACAAACCCACATTCTTACATTATTAAAACCAAATCCAACGTGTATTCTTTCTCCTTTAAAGTCTCCGATTCTTTTTTTTAATATTCCTTTTTTCTCTTTTTCAACAAGTCTGTTCTGAACTTTTTCACTTGACAACTCTCTTATTGCATCATTTGCGATCCATCTTGCAGATTTTGAATCAATTTTTTGAATCTCTTTTGAAAGTTTTATCATCTGTTTATTAAGAACTAGATTACGTTTACCAATATTTCGTAAAGCCCAATTGACTGCTTTCTTGACATAATTTCGTTCATCGATTGAGTGTTTCTTAATTAAAGGTAAAAATTTTTCAAACTGTTTGTCACTTGCCTTCTTATCGTGAACCGCAAGGCCAGCAATTATTGAGAAAGCAGCACGTTTAACAAACTCCTCATCACGCTTTGCCCACTCAAAAACCTTCTTCCATGCAAGAGGCGTTAAGTCAAAAAGACTCGTACATGCCTGATCACAAACATCCCATGAATCAAAATCCTTTGCCCAAGAATCCATCTGCTCCCCAGTAATCTTAACAGGATCTTCAATAAAACAAGCCAGCAGCCTGGCGTCATGTATGCCAGAACTCCATAACTTCAAAGCAAGCTTGTGATCTTTACCAATCTCTTTAGCAATTGGTCTCAACTTATAGATTGAAACACCAAGATTATTCTTAGGGTTAATACCATATCGTGCCATACCTTTGACTGCTTCTGGATTGGACATGGATTTTAGTTTATTTAAGATATTTTCATATTGCATTTGAGATTCTAAAAAGATAGTATTCATAAATATTACATAAATGTCGTGTTTCTTTTTATTGACTGTTTTAATTCAATTCTGTCGGGAATTATACAAATCAACAGGAGAGAATTTCACCAGAATTACTTGAAATAACAAAAGCATAGTTTTATGGTATTGTTAAATCTTTTTTGTTGAGTGCGTATATTTTTAATAATTATTTTATCTTTAGTCAGCAGGAGTAGTTTCGGTGACCTCTCAATAGGGTTTATAATGTGAGATACTCCTTACGACCTCAGAGAGCTCCTCCTGTAAAAAATCGGGATAATATGAACATAGCGCCACCGAAAAGCATACGCGAAGATAAGATACCAAGAACGGTTCACATCTGGGACATAGATGGATTCGTGAAACTTTCTGATAAGGCTAGAGAGAGATTTAAGGGAATGATTAGGGGGTATGGTGTTAGAAAACTTGCAAGAGACCTCAATTTTGATCGAGAAACTGTTTATTCAATATACAGCAATGGACGGAAAAAAGGCGCTCATTCGATTAAACATTTATTAAAAATAGCTGATTTTTTAAATTATGATCTGAAAACATTGGAAGAAGAGGTGACACAATATGGGGGTAAACAGACACATATGTATGAAATTTCGCTTCCATTTTCATTGACTCCTTTACGTTTAAGGGCAGTTACCATACATGGTGATGGTAGTTTTTACTACAATAGTAAACAAAATAAGATGAATGCCGAATGGTATCAATCAGGAGGAAGGATAAAGTATATGGAGAAATTGTTAGATAAAGTAATAGATAATAATCCCATAAAGAGCAAAATAAAATCTAGAAAAGACAATGTCTGTTCAATTTCGATACCAAATCATCTAGTAAGATTAGTTTGCATTTCTTTAAACTTAGAATTAGATTGTTTTCATTCAACAGAATTTTTCAGGAAGGTTTCTAAACTCCCTCTAGGGTATGCAATTCAAGTCTTTTTTCAATTTATAGTTGATGAGGCATACCTCAAAGGTACGACTTTAACGATTTCTCAAAAAAAGAAATGGAGCAGAGATGGATTGAAGATTTTACTAGATGGCCTAAGTTTTGATTATTCTAGACCTATCGATGATAAACAAGATATCACAATTTATAATTATAACTTCCCTAAGATATTAAATTATTTAGAAGAAGCAAAAAATAAATTTGGTAGTATTGCTGGATTGTGGTTTAAAGAAAGAGAATTTATAGAAGCTTGTAAAAAATCAGATCCTTCCCGTTATCCTTTAATCAGAAAAAGTATGAGGATAAACAAAGAAATATTTAATACATTAAAGATAGCAAAGTCAATATTTAGTTATCAAGATGTTAGAGAATTTGGAAGAACATCTGGAGAAGTAAATAAAGCAATAAGATGTTGGAAGAAAAATAAGCTAATTGAAAGAATTAGTTGGAATAGATATAAAATATTAGAGGAAGATGTTAAACAGGTAACCACATAATAATGCTTGAGGTACAGTAATTATAGGTAACCATATTGCTGCTTTTTTACCGATATTATGCCAGATGAGTCCGATTTCTGTATAGTCAGTAATCACTCCTGAGAGCAAGAATACAAAACTATTCCCAAATGCTTTTGTTTGGTTAAATATTTCAAATGCAAGTGGGGCAGAACCTTCAGAACATACTTCAATTATTGTTGCAAACAAGAGAGTTATAAGGAGTCCTATAACTGTTGGTCCCATAAATTCCATGAAATAATGTTGGGGAATGTATGCACGAGCAAATGCTGCCATTAGCATTCCAACAAGAAGCCACCACATCACCATTTTTGTGAGTGCCCATGATCCGATGATTGTTCCTTTTATTGCTGCAATGTTGTTTTTTTTGGAAAAATCATATTCTTTCCACCGTCTTTTTACATCTTTTTTTATTGAGAAATCAGTAAGCATTGCTTTGTCTTCTCCTCGTTTGCAGGCATTGCATTCAACCTTGCCTTTTCGTTCTAAATGTTGATAGATGAGACCTGTTGTTGTTGCGATTATTAGTGCAGAGATCATAATAAACAATGCCTTTAGTCCAAAAAAGCCGAAGAGAAGAACTGTAATTGGAAGGTTTGCCCATGGAGATGCTAGTAAAAAGGCAATTACTGATGAGGTACTTGCTCCTTTTTTGTATAGCTCCATTGAGATTGCGAGAATGCCGTGAGAGCAGGCGCTCATGAGAAATCCAAATATGATTGAGTAAAATATTGTTCTTTTCCTGTGTCGTGAGAGATATTTTTGAATATATTGTCGTGGAATGAAATAATCGATGATTCCGCCGATGAAAAAACCGAGAAGAATGGCCCACCAGATTAGTTTTAAATAATCCATGAATGCATCAAAAAACGGTTTTAAAAAAGGTATAAAATAACCAAGTATCAGTAGGATTATAACTACCATTCCTATGATAAATAACCGTTCTTTGTACCATTTCTTTTTTACTGAATCTGCACAACTTGGGCAATATTTTTTTTCTTCAGATATTCCCTGTTGTTCTTCATATTTTTTGATACAATGTTCACTGCAGAAATAATGCCCGTGAGCGGGAATGGTTCCTTTCATTCCGCAGATGGGATCAGTTTTATCCATTTAGTCTCCAAATCGATAGTTGTTATTTCAATATTTTGTTTGTTTTTTTAGGGTTTTATGTGATGACTGCTAAACCATTTAAAAAAGTTGGTTGGAGATGTAAAACAGCCAAAGACAAAGTTTGGTGAGGAGAGGAGGAAAGGATGGGATGCGGAAAATATCCCCTTGCCATTTTACATCTCCATTTTGTTAATTTGAGTGTTATTTTTTGTCAGTTGTATCTGAAATTATCTCTTTATTTCCTTCTTCAATATCCCTCTATTAACGACTGTTAATGCACATTCTGTTTTTAAATCTTTCTGTGGTTTTGTTCTATTTTTCCATTGTTATGTTGCTTGTTTATTGTCAATTAAAAACATTCATTAGATGTTATTAACAGTAGTTAATTATAAGTATGGAAAAGTTGTTTTACCTTTATGAAACAAACTCCCTGCGAATACATGATGTGGAATGGACTGCCGGTGATTCGAAAAGAAATTGCAGAAAGCATGATTAATGATTTTGGGTTGAATCAAAAACAGGCTGCACAGAAGTTGGGAGTTACCCCTGCTGCAGTCTGTCAATATTTATCTAAAAAACGAGGGAAAATCAAGATTGTTGATGAGAGCGTACTTGTCGAAATCAATAAATCTGCTGAGAGAATCATCCAACGAGAAGACGGAGCAGTTGTTTCAGAAACATGTAGAATATGCAAAATCCTTATGGCAAAAGGAATCTTCCCGCTTGCATGTGCAGCATGTTCTGATGAAGAATAATTTTTTCCCTATTTTCGTGTTCTTTTGAAAAGAAAACTATTTGATGGTGAAACAACATTCGGGTTCCCCATGGCAATAGGATTCGCATTGTTAAGCATAAGCCCGTTACACGAAAAAGCTGTCTATGAGACACTGAATGATAAGGATAAGATACCTGAGATAGTCGAGATTCATCCGTTGTTTGGAGAGTTTGATATCCTTGTAAAAATTGAGTGTAATGATATCGATTCAATTGGTGATGTCGTTATTAATAAAATTAGATCAACGAAAGGTGTACTTGATACAAAAACACTTATTGGGACCAAGAGCTTATCTGGATAAACTCTCTTTTTAATCTTTTTTATCGGTTTTTTGTTGACGGGCGAGAAATCTGATTCTTTCTCCAATTATGACTATTTCTGCGATGAAGTGTAATTCTTCTTGTTCTTCAATGCTGGAGACAGTCCCTATGACTAACATTTTTTCACATTTTTCCCCAATTTATATGGTGTTAGTTGTTAGCACCATACACATTAATATATTTGTAGTTTAAAATATAAAAACTTTTCTATATTTTCAAAAAATAGTATAAAAAAATCATGTATTTTTTCAGAAAATGCCAAAAAATAAGAACATTCCATCATAGAAAAACAAAAAACATTGTTTTATACAGATAGATTTATGTATCATTAATATACTATTAATTGTCAAGAACGATTATGAACAAAAAATCAGTAACTTTATTGATAACATTACTATTTTTACTGACAAACCTATCAATGATAACTACTGCCAGCAACCCCATCCAAACGACAAACAAAGATACAATATACGTAGATGATGACAGTACAGAGGGACCGTGGTACGGAACGCTGGAATACCCATATCAACATATAGGAGATGCAATTGAAAACGCAACAGAAGGCGACACTATTTATGTTTTCAACGGAACATACTACGAAAACATACTCGTTGACAAAGCTCTTTTGATAACTGGTGAAAATAAAAACACAACCATTATCGATGGAATGTACAACGAATTTATAATCAAAATAATCAAAGACGCTGTAACAATAAAAAATTTTACGATAAGAAACTCTGGAGGATACAAAAGTAATGCAGGTGTGAAAATAGATGCAAAAGACAATCTAATAGTACAATGCATCTTCTACAGAACAAAAACAGGTATCTACGTAAACGAGACAACTAATAACGAAATAAATAACTGTACCTTTTATACCAACGGAGAGGGCATATATCTTAAATCATCACAAGCAAGCTACATAAGAAACTGCTTTTTTTCCCATAACGCACTTGGCATAAACATCGAACATTCAAATCAAATCAAAATAACAAATTGTTATATCCATACTAATGGAATCGGGCTTTTTTTCAACGACTCATCAAACATAGAAATATCTCGATGTGCTGTCTATAATCACAACGACAATCAAGGAGGATTTTACCTAGGTTATTGCAACAATTTTACTATATCAAACTGTAATATCTGCCACAACGGATTTGGCATGAAGATTGAGTATAGCTCAAACTTAAACATCATACATTCAGACTTTATTTGGAACACACATTCTTCAATGCAACTTGAACAGAACTTAGATGATATTGTAATTGACCATTGCGAATTTTCGGACAACTTTCGATTCGCACTATTCTTCAGGGACAGCAACATAAGCATATCTGATAGTAATATACATGATTCTCTTTTTGGGATAGAATCAGAATATTCACAAGTAACTGCAAAACACAACTACTGGGGATCGCCATTAGGACCAGCACTATTTGACAGAAAGACAAAAGATAGGATCTTCTTCAAATTTGGATACATCAAATTTTTTCCCTGGCATATAAGAAAAGTAGCAGATGCCGGCACAAACTGGGAAATAGATTATGACTTGTTTCCTGGAGAAGTCAATACGTCACGATATGTTGAAATAGAGCTTTCTGGAACAGATAGCGATGACGATGGTGTCCCTAACTGGTGGGAAGACAAATGGGGATACGATCCATACTCATGGGATGACCATAAACACCTTGATCCAGATGAAGATGGACTCAACAACATCGAAGAATGTTATACTGATGTGTGGGATTCAAACCCGTTTCATAAGGACGTTTTTCTTGAATTTGACTGGGTTAAACCACAAAATCAAGATGCACCAAACAAACCATCACATTCATCTATTTGTAAAATAAAATCTGCATTCAAACGACACAATATCACACTTCACGTAGATGCCGGAAAACTTGGCGGCGGAGAAGAAATCCCACCAACTTCTAATTTTTCTTATGCAGATCTCCGTGATCTCTACTGGAACTACTTCCTACACAACGACTTAAACAACCCACGAAAAGGAATATTTCATTATTGCCTTGTTTGTGATTATGGTACAGATCGAGGTTTTTCCTTTATGGGATGGGACCATTTAGACTCCTTTGAAATCTCTGCACAGATGCTTCATGAAAGCTTCCCACGATACTCAAGAGATCATGTCATTATTTCAGGAGCCTTTCATGAGTTTGGTCACACCTTCGGACTTTTTGTCGATGATCATGGAGGAAATGACAACATGGTTGCAACAAAAATCTTTACCTTGCAATGGTGGAAATACCTAAATTATAAGAGCATTATGAATTATTGGTATACCTATCGTATTCTTGATTATTCAGATGGCTCCCACGGCAATGGAGATTTTGATGACTGGGGAAATCTTGACTTTTCTTTTTTTAAAAACAGTCATTTTGAATGGCCAAAAGAGGACTAGGTTTTAGTCTTCTTTCCATTTTGTAAGAAGAACGCCTGCAATAAAAAATACAGATGCAAATATGATAACTACGATTGTGTTTAGAATTGCTTCTGATTGGTTCATATATGTCATAGCATTTCGTAGTCCTTCGTTGACATAATAAAGCGGGAGAATTCGTGCAAAGGCTTGTAAGAATTCAGGCATCATCTCCAACTGAAAAAATGTTCCTGCAAGAAACATCATCGGAAACGTGATTGCGCCACCTGCAGTGTCTGCTGTTTCTTCATCTTTTACGAACCGTCCGATGAGCATTCCAAGACCTGAGAAGAGAAAACTTGTGGCAATGATAATAATAATCATCAAGGGGGTGATGTGAACAGATATGCCATATACTATGATTCCCACAGCAATTATGAGGGATGTTGAGATGAATGAGAGAAACAGCATGAACAGCATTTTTGAAAGAATCCATTCCGTTCTTGTGATGGGTGTTGTCAACAGTTTCCGCAGAATACCGTCTTTTCTGAATTTTGTGTTTCTCTCAATGCTTCCATATACACATGTCTGCATGATGGTAAAACCAATCATTCCTGGTAGGAAAAAATCAAAGAACGTGAATTCTTCAGGAATGGTGCTGATCTGTTCTATTCCGATAATGTTTCTTCCACCAGTGATCTCCATATTAAATGACTGAATAACGCTTGAAACAATGCTTATCACTATCTGATTGGATGTTTGTTCACCGGGATTTAAGTAAAATGAGAGATTAACTGACGTGTTTTGGTCAATAAATGATTTGTTAATAGTTTCTTCATAGCCTTTTGGGATTACTACCAAGCGGTCGATACTGTTTTCATCAATGTATGAAGTAATGTTTTCAGATGATGTGACGATCTTTGTTTTTATTGCACCTGTGCCATTTAGGCTTTCAATGAAGCTTCTTGACATCTCAGAACCATCTAAATCTTGAATATGTAATGTGTATTCCGTCTCACCGATACCTGAAAATATCGCACCAAAAATCAAGATAAGCATGATGGGAAATGCAAGAGTCCAAAAAAGAGTTCCTTTGCTTCTACTCCATGTCTTTATACTGGCAACAAAATCTGTTGCGATAACTGATGGTCTCATGCTATTTCCTCCCCTGTAAGTTTTGCCCCTGTGAGTTGAAGAAAGATTTCCTCTAAATTCGAGCGTCTGATATCAATACTTTCATACTCAATACATTCATGTCGTAAATTTGATAAAACATCAAGCACTCTATCTTTATAATCAATTTTAACTGCGATATCGCCATTGCCTTCTGACGATGCATCAAATCCTTTCTCTCTTAATGTTTTAACAGCACCATCAGTTTTACATCTTTTAATACGAAGAAGACTCCCATGTCCATATCGTTCTATTAACTCTTCAAGAGATCCTTCGGCAATGATTTTCCCTTTATGTATGATTGCGATGTGATCAGCAAGATATTCTGCCTCTTCCATATAGTGTGTTGTGAGAAAAACTGTTTTTCCATTATCTCGTAAGCCAGCAATCACATTCCAGACGTCACGCCTGGCTTTCGGATCAAGGCCTGTTGTCGGTTCATCAAGAAACACGAGATCAGGATCATTGACAAGTGCGATTGCAACACCAACTCTTTGCCTTAACCCTCCTGAGAGATTTTTATACAGTCTTTTTTCACAAGATTTCAGATCCATTGATTCTATGATTTTGTTAATATCTGCCCTTTTTTTGTAAAGCTTAGAAAAATAAACAAGAGTCTCCCTTACGGTGAGCCTTTCAAATGAATGAAACTCTTGAGGTAAGACGCCAATGTTTTTCTTAATATCATTAAAATGAGTCTTAATGTCTTTCCCTGACAGCTTTATTGTCCCTGCTGTCGGCTGTCGAATTGACTCGATCATTTCAACAGTCGTTGTTTTTCCAGCACCATTTGGCCCTAAAAAAGCAAAAATCTCACCTTTTTTTACTGAGAAAGATATGTCATTTACTGCAACAAGATCGCCATATATCTTTCTGAGACCAGATACTTCTATAGCAAGATCCTCTATATGTTTAAGCTCGGGTAATCTAGCTCTGCCTTTTGAACCGCAATAAGGACAATAGACGGTCTTAATTTCTCCAGGCATTCCAGAATAGGAAGCAACTTTTCCGCAATCCGGGCATTTGAATTTCTTTTCTATCATATGCAATCTCTTTTAATAAATCAACATATATAAAAAGATAGTGTTTAAGTTTTACCAGGCTCGTAATATCATATTTTCGTTTATACATAACCTTTATTAAGAAAGATAAATTGCTGGAATTATAGCTTAACCTATAAAATAAAATGGTGAGGTTTAAGGAGAGAAGTGAGTTTAATATGGATTTAGATTTTATTAAAACATTAGTAAAGCCTTCGGAAACAAAGATAGTTTTATTAGTCATAGATGGACTGGGTGGACTTCCTAGAAAACCGGATAATCTTACGGAGCTTGAGGCTGCTAACACACCAAATTTAGACTCACTAGCAAAAAAAGGCATATGCGGTTTACAACAACCTGTAGGCCCTGGAATCACGCCTGGAAGTGGCCCTGGGCATCTTGGAATATTTGGTTATGACCCAGTAAAATATAAGGTAGGGCGAGGAGTACTTGCAGCGCTTGGAATAGGCTTTGACCTACAACCAGGTGATGTTGCAGCTCGAGGAAATTTTTGTACCATTGATGAAAACGGTAACGTTCTAGATAGAAGAGCAGGACGCATCCCAACAGAGAAAAACAAAGAACTATGTGAGATTCTACGAGATATTAAATTACCGGGTGTGGAAGTTTTTGTTGAGACCGTAAAAGAACACAGATGCCTTATTGTATTGCGAGGTGAAAATCTTTCTGGAGACCTCATTGATACAGATCCTCAAGAAATCGGTAAAAAACCGCTACAACCACAAGCATTATCATCAGATGGCACTCATACCGCAGAACTTGTTAGCCAATTCTTAGATCAAGTAAATAATGTTTTGGCAGATCAGCATCCAGCAAACATGATATTGTTACGTGGTTTTTCAAAAAAACCAAATTGGCCATCGATGCAGGAGGCATTTGGTCTTAAAAGTGCAGCAATAGCCGGATATCCAATGTATCGAGGTGTATCCAAACTAATTGGAATGGACATATTAGAAACCGGTAGTACAATAAAAGATGAATTTACCACATTGGAAAACCACTGGGATGATTATGATTTCTTTTATTTACATGTCAAAAAAACAGATAGCGCTGGAGAAGATGGTGATTTTGATAGAAAAGTATCAGTAATTGAAGAGACCGATAGAGAAATACCAAGACTTCTCGAATTAAACCCTGATGTAATAATTGTAACAGGTGATCACTCAACGCCATCACTTATGAAAGCACATAGTTGGCATCCAGTACCAGTACTGATATGGTCTAAGTTATGTCGAGCTGATACGGTAGATTGTTTTGGTGAACGTGCATGTATTACAGGCGGGCTTGGCAACCGTCTCCCAGCAATAGATATGATGCCCCTTGCTCTTGCAAATGCTAAACGTTTAGAAAAATTTGGAGCATAAAAAAGATACTAGAGATCATACTTCATAAAGAGCATAATATTTATCTTTTAGATAATCAATAAATACTTTAGAATTTAATCCTTCACCACACGTCTTTTTAATTATTTCATCTGCAGTCAAAAGACGTCCGTATCTGTGAATGTTTTCTATCAGCCAGTTTAAAATGCTATTGAAGTTTCCTTGTTCAATTTCAGTATAAAGATTCGTATTTTCATTTATCAGTTGCTTGAATAGTTGAGATGAATAAATCGTTCCAATTGCATAGGTTGGAAAATACCCAAAACTACCACCACTCCAATGCATATCCTGCAAAACACCTTCTTTATCATTTTTAGGAGTAATCCCAAGCAGATCATGCATTTTTTCATTCCAAACCTGCGGAAGTTCTGAAACAGATATTTCCCCCTCCGTCAATGCTACTTCAATCTCAAAACGCAGGATTACATGTAAACAATATGTAAGCTCATCTGCTTCAACTCTTATGAAAGACGGTTCTACTTGATTGATATAGTAATACCAAGTGTCAAGATCAATGCCTGATAACTCGTCTTTTGCAATATTTTGAAACTCAGGATAAAGAAATTTCCAGAAATGCTTGTCTCTTGCAATCATATTCTCCCAAAAGCGAGATTGTGATTCATGAAGTCCAAGAGACGGGGAATCAGAAATCACTGTATCTTTATATTCATCTCTTGGAAGACCAAGTTCATATAATGCATGTCCTGCCTCATGCACTGTGGAAAAAAACGAAAAAAGCGGATTTTCCCGTTCATAGTTAGTCGTAATTCGAACATCATCATTCCCCATAGATGTTGTAAATGGATGGGTAGATACATCAAGACGCGCTCTATTTTTAGGAAGATGTAGTTTTTCAATTATAAAATCACATATTTTTCTCTGTTTTTCTTCACTAAATTTCCTATCAAATAATTGTTGTTTTTGATAGATATCACTCGAAGTTATTTTTTCTAAAATTGCTTTAAGTTCTGATTTTAAAAAACTAAATTCTTTTACAAGTCTGTCGACTGTCATTCCCTCTTCATAATCATCAAGAAGACTATTGTATGCAGGTCCTGGAAGATTGATATATGTACAATATTCTTTTTCCAGTTCCACAATTTTTTCTAGATGCGGAGCAAACAGCGAGAACTTATCTTTCTCCCGTGCCTCCTGCCAAACCATGTACGCAATGGTTGTTGTTTTAGACATTCTTTCTACAAATTCAGATGGAACCTTTCTGGATTTCTCAATATCTTTTATGAGTCTTAAGGCAACTGCTTTATCTTTTTGTTCAAGTTTTTTTAAAGCATCAATTTCATTGAGTTTTTTAACATGATTATATAGCTCATCTGCTGTGAATTTTTCATGAGCAAGACGGGAGATAAGCGATATTTGTTCAGAACGTTCGATACCTCCTTTTTGAGGCATATATGTCATTTGATCCCAACCAAGAAGCGCTCCAATACCTGAAAATGTTGACAGTTCTTTTTGTTCTTTATAGATATAATCAATTGATTCTTTCATTTACTCTTCCTCATAAATTTCAATTCCCACGGGGCAATGATCGGAACCCATAACGTCCTGCAGGATAAATGCTTTTTTGAGACGTGGCTGAAATTCTTTGTTTACAAAAAAGTAGTCAATTCTCCAACCAACATTTCGCTCTCTTGCTCTAGATTTCATATCCCACCAACTATACTGATCTGGCTCTTTGTTAAAAAATCTAAAAGTGTCAATATAGCCATGGTCAACAAATGTATCTATCCACATGCGCTCAATAGGTAAAAATCCTGAACGCTTTTCATTTGCCTTTGGATGGGTGAGATCAATCTCTTTATGAGCTGTGTTAAAATCCCCGCAGACAACAATGTTTTTTCCTTCAGTTTTTAAGTTATCTGCATAAGATAGAAAGGTGTCATAAAAATCAAGTTTGTATTCAAGTCGTTCATCATCCTTTTTACCATTAGGAAAATAGATGTTAAACAATACAAATGATGAAAACTCAGTGATGAGAACCCTTCCTTCTCTATCAAATTTTTCTATACCAAATCCTTTCTTGACATTTATTGGTTGTTTCTTGGTAAATGTTGCAACACCGCTATAGCCTTTTCTTTCTGCAGAATTTATGTAGATGTGATAACCTGGTGTATTTCGTAGGTGGGGTGGAAATTGTTCAGGGAGTGCCTTTATTTCTTGAAGGCAAAGAACGTCTGGTGATTCCGTTTGAAACCACTGAAAAAGTCCTTTTCTATCCGCTGCTCTAATTCCATTAACATTCCATGAGATAAGTCTCATATGTTTTGTCCCTCTGCAGCAAGTTTTGCTAATTTTTTACCAAATCGAGGAAGACATCTGGTGAAGACGTCATCAATGTCTTTTTCCTCCATAATAAGCAACTCATAACAAAGAACAATAAGATCCGCTGTTTCAATAGCCCAATGATCATTATTTCTGCTGTAGAGGTCTTGTATCTCCTCTACGTGTTCTTTCATCATGTCAAGTATCTTTTGTTTATTGTTACTGTTGACTCTACTTGATAGCTCTGTTATCTGCTGTAATTTCTCTTTAAACTCATTATGTAATGTCAACATTTCGTTCCCTCTGTTTTCACTAACCGTTATTGTTATTTCTCATTTAATTTTTAGTATGGAAAAAATGCAACACTGTTTAGGCGAAATGAATACTTTCACTCATCCCCTTCTCACATATATATACCAAAAACGACTTTACAAGATTAACTCGACGTGAGATACGGGGGACATGCCAGCACCCGGCCGGTCTGGCATTTCTGCCAATATTATCTTTCAGACTTCATCCCATCCTCCTCTCCTTTTTTTCTTTCCCAAAAGAGTTTTATATAAAAACACGTTCAATATATTATAATCTTGGAGAGACGTGATTTGAAGGTAGTGACATATGGTTATAAGAGTTTGTGGAGTTTGTAAAACTGAAATTGATCTGAATGATCATCAATCAGGGCTTGTATTTGAAGATAAAATCTTTGTATGTGTGGACTGCTGCGATAGCACATCAGAACATGATATGACGGAGTGGTCACAAAGCATCATGAAAACACCTGGAACAGGTATGCCCATCGGTCTCTGGCTGATACATGAGCAAAACAAAGATAAACCAATGCTTTCAAGGACAAAGGCATAAGAAACTTTCTTACGTTGTCTTCGTCCAAACATGTAAGTTCTAATATTATTTATGAAAGGTATGGTGTGCTTTTTATTCTGATTAGTAACTTTTAGATTAAAACAATAAATAAAAAGCTATTTATAATTAGTAAATATTATTATAGTGTCAAATAAGCATGGGGATAATACATTATGAATAAAATTTCAGCTAGATTCAATACCGTTTTTGTCTTCATTCTTGTTCTCTTCATGCTTGCAAACGTTATCATTGTCCCTGCTGGCAGTACAGACACAGAAACCCTTAATATAGAAGGCTTTTCAAAAGGTGTCTCGTATAAACCTGTGATCCCTGTAAAAAAAGCAACATTTGTCAACTACGACGAAAACAGCTATCTTGATGACTATGCATTCCTTGCATCTGTTCCAACAACGGTTTTTAATAGTGGCGAACAACTAGTTTCCAGCCCTCTGCTTTTTTATCAAGACAAAATAAAAATCGATGAAGAAAAAGAAAAAACACTCGATGCAAAGGTTGGAATTGACTACTTCATGCAAGACTGGATATCATTTTGCGGACATCGTCTCGACCAAATCGTAGGAATCAACGTAGAAAAAGAAAAACTAAAAGATTGGTATGCATCAGACTACATCATAATTGAAGGAGAAACACCTTATGAACTATCCAGCCAAATAGCCCTTCATGACTGGTCATATTCAGATAATGCAGTCCTCGCTGTTATAGAAGAAGATTTTGAAAAACCCCAGAAAACATTTTCAAATACAATGAAAGGAACCCTTTCAAAAGGAACCGTAAATGAACTACCTGTCTTTGATCTCAAACAGACAAACTCCTTAAACCCTGTGTATCATGAGTTTACCGTAGATGATAAATACAAATACCTAAAAGCAGAAGCATGGTGGGATGGCATAATTCTTGGAGGAAGCGTAATGATTCCTACTGGCGATCCGGATCTACAGCTGTTCTGTAAAGAGGGAGGTGAGTGGATGCAAACTGCAGCAGTTGCTCAATGGAATGTTTATGCTCCAATAGGTCATGAATATACCTACAGTCATGTCTATAACTCAGGCTCCTGGAGAGTAGGAATAACAGATTTCCCAACAGAAAGTGATGCGCCCAGAAAAAACGTTCTTGGAGGACTATTTTCAATACAAGGATCTTTATTAAAAGCATTAGGTCGCTCGGTGACATATCATGTTGACGTTACAATGTATCCTGGGATAGAGATGCCTCTTAAAGACACCCCACCATTTGGATGCAGAGATGCAACATTAAAATTGACATGGAATGATCCAACAGTATGCCTTGGCTTTTCACTTATCGGACCATCTGGAGAAGTAATATTTAGTGCAATCAATGAAAGTAAAACAAAATCACAAGAAATGCAGATAAGTAGACTAGGCGAATGCCCACCTAACGAAAACTATTCGGTATCAATATTTGGCTTAGAAGATATATCAGGCTCTGTTGATTTTGAAATTGAATATCAATGGGAACAACACTTTTCAGAAGATGAAGGAAACGCACTTTCTTCTGCAACAGAAGGAGCAGTCCTTGCAAGCACCATGAATGCCCCACTTCTCTACATCTCACATGATGCTCTCCCAAGTAATGTAGAACAGGCATTATTACAACTGGGTGTAAAAGATATTTATCTTGTCGATATAGGAAACGCGGTTTCCTCAAAAGTAAAAGAGGATATTAAGATTAATTTTAAAATATCAGAGCATTTCAAAGAATTGCCACGAGTTTATGAATATATTCGTTCAATTACAGAGAGAAACGATGTTGTATTTTCTACTATTGATCCGTGGACCTCTTGGTATCTCAAAGAACTAAAACCCGGAGAAGAAACAGAGGCTGCATTATTCTTAGGACCTGCTGCATATCTAGCTGCCCATCATGGCTGTCCAGTGCTATTGGTTGATATGCATCCAAAGCTTTCATCAGCGGTTGTATGGCATACTGAGTTCTGGAGAAATCATGCTGCAGAACGATATGAACATATACCCTCTGTCGCAGATATGGTGCTTACAGGACGAGAAGTATATGATTTCCTCAAAGAGCATGATTTTGATCAAATAGGAAGAGAAACCATAATTACCGTTGCTGACCAATATGACATTGGGATTCCATGGGACCGAGTCTTTGTAGGTGAAGCAAAATCAGGACGTATCTGTGGCACTCCAACTGATACAGCATATTGGATAAGTAGATCTGTATTTTACCCAGGTTTAATTTTTGTAAACCCTGCCGTAGGATCTGACAACGGAGTAACACTTGTAAACGGAAGTATAAGTGAAAGAAAAGGAATACGAGGACTATTACGAACTCCGTTCTTAAACACACTAACAATACAAAAAGAATCTGAAGAAGAGAGAGCTATATATCCTGTAATGTGTTCTTTTGTAACACATAAATATCGATTCAACGAGAGAGCAAGTAAATACTATGGAACAAAGTACCAATGCGCTGATCAATTAATCCCTGGAGAAACCAGCTCGATGAACCCAATTGATCAAGGAGTAAATAAAGAGCATTATGGTCAGGACGGATGTTTTTTCCCAGACATGTCAGAATCTGAAATCATACCATTTTATCTAGATAAAGGCGGGTTTGATACCGTCTTTTCCACAAGACTTGAGGATGTTATGCATAATTTAAACCAAGGAGTTATCTTATGGGTACATGCATCACATGGTATGCATACAGATGGCGGTTCGACACTCTTCTGGGATCCTGAGGAGGGCTTCAGCAATCACCGGCTTGCAAAACGATTTGCTGGTGCCATAAAAGAAGAAAATCCTTGGAGAGGATATGATTGGCTGCTTGGTTCAACTGAAGAACCAGATACTATGTCTATGGATTTTAAAGGAATCTGGCCGTATACAAATATCAACGGTTTGTTCTTCCCTGCAACTGGTTACGACTGGGTTCTTGCAAGAAAACCAGTTCGAGAAAAAATCAACACAGTTTTAGATATGATAAAAATAATACCTTTCAGATTAAACACCGAGAATCTATATGATGGGCTCACTGGAACATTATCATTTTCAAAATATCCTTTATCAAAAAAGAACTCGTTAGATATGGAAGGCTTGATGGATAATCTTCATTCAGCAGGTTTTATCACAAGTATCTGTCAGACGTCAAATACCTATTTACATCTCATGATGATCCGTCATGGCTCAGTATTTCAAGTGCAGGATCCATGGCCAACCTCGTGGTATGGAGCGATTTGGCGGCAGTCTATCCCTAGAGATATCATCCTTGGAGATACTGTTGGTGAGGCATATGTTAAAGGAATGAGTCATGTTGGAATACTCTACCTCGGCGACAACGGCGGGCCTCCTCAATGGTGGTGGGATTCCGCAGAAAATGTGGTATACTTCGGGGATCCAGATCTACGAATGTATGTTCCAAACGATGAATACAGCGATGCTAACACCTGGGATCGCCCTCAGACATTAAGATTTGATACAGATACTTCAATAAACGGCCATATGCCTTTTGGATCGGTAGAACATCCACATGAGAAGCAGCCTGAATCATCAATCGGAGGAATCATTCTGGCGATTGCCGTACTAATACTTATTGTATCAGTAGGGTATCTCGTTATTCAAAGAAAACGAATAGAGAATTAAGAAGTACGATTTTTCATTTTCGTTCATCAAAATCCTTTTTTATAACTAATTTCATGCAGGAAGCGAATGTTTCTTATAAAACTCGGTGGAAGTATCATTACAGATAAAGCAAAAAAATATGCATTTAAAGAAGAGATAATGGATAGGCTTTCTTCAGAAATTAAAAAAGCAGACAAAGAAATAATACTCGTTCACGGTGCAGGATCCTTTGGGCATATTCTTGCAAAACAACATTCTTTAAATCAAGGATATAACGACGATACTCAACTCCAAGGATTCTCAGATACACATGCAATGGTTCAACAACTAAATTCACTTGTTCTCACATCACTACATAACCAAGATATCGCAGCTGTATCAATTCCCCCACATGCCATACTACAACTTGATGATCATAAACCATCAAAAATGGATTACAACATATTCAAAGAATACCTAAACAAAGGATTCACACCAGTAACTTTTGGAGATGTAGTACTTGATAAAACCCTTGGTTTTTCTATCTGCTCAGGTGATCTTCTCATGCAACTGCTTGCAGAATATTTCAACCCAGAAAAAGTACTATTTGTATTAGATGAAGACGGTATTTATACGTCAAATCCAAAAACAGATAAAAACGCAGAATTCATAGAGAAAGCAACAATACATGAACTGGAGAATCTGACAACAAGTGCAGATGACCATGCTGATGTTACAAAAGGAATGCAGGGAAAAATAGAAACAATAAAAAACATTTCTCGATTAGGTATAGATACGATTCTGCTGAATGGCAATATAAATAATAGATTATATGATACACTGGTTGGAAGAAAAACAAAAAACACGCTCGTCCATGGTGAAAAAAGATGAATCAAACTGAAGAACGAAAACGTGAACATGTACAGATATGTCTTGATGAAGACGTGTCAGCACACTATAACTACTGGGATTCTGTCCACCTCCTTCATAATGCGCTCCCTGAAATCAATGAAGACGATATTGATCTGTCAACCGAACTCTTTGGAAAAATAATAGGAGCACCAATTGTCATCTCTGCTATTACTGGAGGATACGATGAGGGTAAAAAAATAAATAAAAATCTTGCAGCAGCTGCAGAGAAATTTAAACTCGCTATGGGTGTCGGCTCACAACGATCTGCTCTTGAAAACAATGATTTAAAAGAAACATATAGCGTCATAAACGAGTACGATATTCCGTTAAAGATTGCAAATATCGGTGCTTCTCAGATTGTTTTATGGGATAAAAAAGAAATACTTGAAAATGTGGAAAAAATAGTTGAGATGATCGATGCAGATGTTCTTGCGGTCTGCCTCAACTTTTTACAGGAGGCTGTTCAGCCTGAAGGAGAAGTTCATGCAAAAGGCTGTTTAGAAGCAATACATATGCTTTCGGAAGAGTTTGGCAGACCTATTCTTATCAAAGAAAGCGGTGCAGGTATTTCATTTAAAGTCGCTGAATTACTCAAAAAAACAAGTATTGCAGGAATTGATGTAGGGGGCCTTGGAGGCACCTCGTTTTCTGCTGTGGAATACTATCGTGCCAAAATAAAAGATGATAAATATAACATGCGTGAAGGGCAAATCTTTTGGGACTGGGGGATACCAACACCTGCATCTATTCTTAAAGTTGGAAAGGCTACCGATTGGGATCTGTCTATTATTGCTACAGGTGGTATCCGAAACGGACTTGACGCAGCAAAAGCACTTGTGCTCGGGGCAGATGCTGCAGGAATCGCCCTTTCATTATTAAAACCAGCAACAAAAGATAGCCAATCAACAATTTTAGAGCTTGATATGATCATCAAAGAACTTCGAACAGCCATGTTTTTAGTTGGAGCAGAAAACATTGAACAACTCGCCAATGCGGAAGTAAAATTCTCTGAAAATCTAAAGATGTGGGAGTGAAGAATGAATCTGCAAACTGAATTAAAAAAAAGAGAAGAGGTCTTTAGCAAATATTGGCTGAAATATCTGCAGGACGGTAAACCCGCCTCATTATACGATGCAGCACGACATCTTCCAATGGGTGGTGGAAAACGACTACGGCCGTTTCTTGTCATGCTTTCATGCGAAATTGTTTCTGGTGATGCTGAAAAGACATTGCCCTTTGGAGCAGCACTTGAATTAATGCATAATTTCACGCTTGTCCATGATGACATTATGGATAAATCAAATCTGAGAAGAAATGTACCCGCAGTACACATCAAATTTGGTGCACCAGCTGCAATACTTGCAGGGGATCTTCTTTTCGCTCGATCATTTGAAGCAATGCATGATTTATCTGTTGACTGCTCGGTTTTCAAACAACTTGATCGTTTACTCATCCAATGTATTTTAAACATCTGCGAAGGACAGCAACTTGATGTAGAGTTTGAACAAAGAAAGATAATCCCTGAAGAAGAATATACTGATATGATCACACGGAAAACAGCAGCACTCTTCAGACTTGCAGCAAAAGGTGGAGCGATAATCGGTGAAGGAAGCGAGGATGAGATTTCGGCATTGACCGAGTATGGGCTGTATTTAGGTTTGTCGTTTCAGATATGGGATGATTATCTTGATATGAGTAGTGATGAAGAAACACTTGGTAAAGATATTGGAAATGATATTAGAAACGGTAAAAAAACACTCATTGCAGTTTATTCATTGCAGAATGCAACTGGCGAAAACAAACAGATACTTGATGAAGTATTTGGTAACCGTAACGCCTCAGATG
>JAIWHQ010000005.1:0-10865 GCA_048629575.1 Thermoplasmatota archaeon
AGGAGATCGTAAGGTAAATGTGGGTTAAAGCAGTAATAAATTCCTGTATTAATCCATTAACTGCTTTTTTTGGATGCAGGAATGGCTATCTTTTAGAAAATCCCATACTTGAAAAAATTGTAGAAAATGTTTGTGAAGAGTCTACTAGTGTTGCGAATGCTTATGGAGTAAAACTATCGTATCTGGATATGGTTAACAAGACAAAAGAGGTCATTCGGGAAACGTCTGAAAATTATTCTTCGATGCTTCAAAGTGTGAGAAAAGGGAAAAAAACAGAGATTGATTCAATAAATGGTGCACTTGTTAACATTGGTAGAACCTATAGTATTGATGTGCCCTTGAATGAAATTTTGGTGTCTCTTGTAAAAACTTTTTCTGAACAATAGCTTTTTAGTTACAATAAATAAATTATTATAATTTTAAAATTAGCCGATAATTTTATATAAATAGATAACCATATTATTAATATCAATTGGAGACACATAAAAAATGTACCTGCGATACAAACAAAAATTAATAATAGGAATAACATTGTTAGTAGTAGCTTGTCTTGTTATATCTAGCATTTTCGTTTATTATAATTTTTTTGACAAAGAAGATGAAACTGTCGAAGAAGACCCTGTCGATGTAGGTGAATATGATCTTGATGCAATAAGTCCATACACAAATCAAGGGTTAACCTTGGAAATTTACAGAATACGTCACAGAGGACTTGTAGATATAATAATGCAACGTGGAACTTCGTGGAAGACCAAACCAAGTTTTTATTTTATAACAAACATCGACGATCAAGAATATATAAGTAAAGATATCTGGTCTCGAAAAGGAACAACTGAAACTCTATTTAACACATGGGATACAATCTTTCAAGAAAATAAAGTGCAGCGTGATGCAGATGAAGAACAAGAAACGTCAGAAATTACCATATCTATTATGGAGCGTACAAGTGTCGGAATTCTTGGACTTCGATCACAAGATAATGAGGGGGATAGTATTTCTTTCACATATGATTACCGAACCGGAAGATGGGATGGGGATGATTCATTTAATGACAGTGATGGATGTGGTCATTACTTAGGAGAGACATTTGAGATATGGTTTAACGTATATCATGTTGATTATGATCTTGATGGAATCCCTTATTGGACTGAAGTAAACATACTAAACACAAACCCCAAGGAAGATGATTCTCAATTGGATCCTGATGGAGATGGAACCCCAACAACATGGGAATGGAAATGGGGGTACAATCCAAATGTTTATGATAATCATTCAACCCTTGATCCTGATAAAGATGGTCTTGAAAACACTGAAGAATATCTTATGGAGAAGTGGTTTGCAAATCCATTTTCTCAAGATATTTACATCGAAGTAGATAATACTGAGGGGGTTGGATTATTACACCCTGCACATGTATTGTGGGAGGAATCTAAACAAATCATGATTGAACGATTTGCTCAACATGGAATTAACCTGTATGTCGATGACGGATGGCCAGATGGACCGGTAAATGGTGGCGGAGAACTCCTCACTCATTATGATAGAATTTCACAGGATTCAGGTATGATGTTGCAGTTTTATAAACATCATTTTCCAGAGGAGCGAAGGGGAATATTCAGATATTTACTAATATGTCATAGTGCAGGATTTTGTCATCCTTCAGAATTTAACGTATATGATACAATGGCTGTGGGTAACAGCTATGAAAGAAACCTCAAAAGTAGGGGCGCATTCACGCCAAGGGCTATGCGACTGATGCTTGCTTCATCCATTTTGCACGAACTTGGGCACTCTCTTGGTATTGGTCCATGGAATGTACCTGGAAACGACAATATTTCATTTATTGAAAGCAGAGAAGCTGAAAGAGAATATCTTGAAAAACATGGCAATTACAAGAGCGTCATGAATTATTACTATGTTTATGATAAAACAATAGTTGATTATTCAGATGGAAGCAATGGAGATGGAGATTTCAACGATTACGGATTCTTTGATTTAACATTCTTCCAACAGAACGCAAAGGTTGTTGAAGATCCAGGATTTGAACTACCTGGTGTGGAAGAAATCGGTCTTGTTAAAGCTATGATTTTACAATCAAAGATGCGACATATCTTTCCACTCTGGTAAAACTGCATCATCAAATACATATTTTCCTGGAAATCTTTGGGGAAATAGTGATGCTTCTTCTATTTTTTAGTATTTTTACTATTATTGCCCACCTTAGAAACATCTTAATAATCTTTTCAATTATCAGGTGAATATAGAGGATATTTATGAAAATATTTGTAACAAGAAAAATACCGCAACCTGGACTTGATCTACTTCAAAGAGAACTTGAGTTGGAAATAAATCCAGAAAATAGAGTCCTTACAAAAGAAGAAATAATTAAAGGAATGCAAGGAAAGGATGGACTCTTATGTCTTTTAACTGATTCAATAGATAAAGATGTGATTTATTCTGAACCCAAACTAAAGATGATAGCTAGTTATGCAGTTGGTTATAACAACATAGATATAAAAGCAGCTACAGAAAAAGGCATTCCTGTAAGCAACACACCTGGTGTTCTCACTGATACAACTGCAGAGATGGCCTGGGCACTGCTTTTTTCGGTTACACGACGTATCGTTGAAGGAGATACTTTTACAAGAGCTGGGAGATTTGAGGGCTGGGATCCTATGCTTATGCATGGGCAAGATGTTTCAAATAAAACACTAGGGATTATTGGTGCGGGAAGAATAGGCACCTCGTTTGCTTTAAAAAGTAAAGGATTCAACATGAATGTTTTATATGTTGATGATAGAGTAAATAAGATATTAGAACAAGAGTTAAAAGCAAAAAAAGTAGATTTTTATCAGCTTTTGAAATCATCTGATTTTGTTTCTCTTCATGTCCCATTAAATAAAGAAACGCATCATTTGATTAGCGAAAAAGAGCTTAAAATGATGAAGAAAACAGCGGTTCTAATTAATACATCACGAGGGCCAGTAATCGATGAGCAGGCACTTGTGAAAGCGTTAAAAGAGAGATGGATTTTTGGAGCAGGACTTGATGTCTACGAATATGAGCCAGATATTAGTGAAGAACTCAAAAAACTTGATAACGTTATCCTTCAACCTCATTCAGCTTCAGCGACAATTGAAACTCGTACGAAAATGGCAATAATGGCTGCTGAAAATATGATTGCAGGACTCAAAGGTGAGATCCCGCCTAACTGTGTAAATAAAGAAGTATTTCAAAAGAGACCTATAAGGTAAACACCCAGATCTCTGGTTCATTTGGAATTTCTTCTTTTTCAATGTCTATTTCGTTTCCAACTTTTAAGATTTTATACGTATTTTTTTCCAAAAACTCATCAATACCAGCAATAGGTAGTGAGAGTCCCTCAATTTTGTAATGCATGGGTATGGTAATTTTTGGTTGTATCGCCTGAATGGTCTCCCAAGCTTCTTCAGAATCTATCGTATATGTCCCACCAATTGGGATAAAGAGGATATCAACATCTCCTATCTGTTGAATTGTTTTTTCATCAAGGAGATGTCCAAGATCACCAAGATGACAAAAGGTTATGTCATCAGAGACAAACTTAAATATTATATTTTTACCTCGTTTATCTCCATGGCATTCATCATGAAATGATTCATAGCCATTTATTTGAATATTTGAAATGGTTCTTTTCCGTCCGTCGGTAACGATCTTAGAGCTATCTTTTTCCACTGATTTTACTTTGTTATGATCGTAATGATCATGTGATACTAGAATAATATCTCCTAAGGCTGTTGGTGCAGGAATACCTACTGATTTTCCATCATGTGGATCGGTTACAAGTGTTACATCGTTTGTGATTTCAAAGCATGAATGACCATGCCATCGTATTTGAAGCAATTTTTCTACCTCCTCCCCAAAAAATTTACAAAAATGAAAGGTATATTCAATTTAAAAACGTTATGGCCGCAGACGGCCGAACTTAATGTAATCGATCTTTTCCCCATCGATTCTTGCAAATACGATTTCTTTATTGACAGAATGAGCAAGTCGTACGGCTCTACTCATTTCTGCCCAGATACTTTTAAAATCTTTATCGACAACATGAACGAGATATTCAGCATGTGTTTTGTCAGGTTGTTTTGTATATGCCCGGAAGTGAACACCGAATTTAAACCCAGTTTTTACGATGAGACCACTTTTTTTCAAATCAGAAAAAACAAGTAATCTGGATTTGATGTCTGGCTGGAGTTTATGAATAATTTTTTTATACTCTTTATGGGAAAGTTTTTTACTTTGTGTTGAAAAAATATCGATCACTTTTTTTTCTAAAAGATATAATCCTTCTACAAGTGAAAGCTGGAGGCCATCTCCGAAAGGTTTACCGAAAAACTCTTTTTGAAACAAGGATTTGGCAAGTTTATTGTCAAAAAGTACAATACGATTTTTAAGAAGAATACTGTGTCCCTTAGGATAATCATGTTCAGAGACATCTCCTTTCATATCTTGCAGTGATACACGATAGTAAGTGAGGTCCCCTTCTTCATCAACAATTGCAAACCATAATTCTCCATTTTTCTTTGTAATATCTTGTATTAAGTTTTTTGTCTCTTTTAGATCCAAAATGTCTCTTTCTGAAAATGCAGAGATAAAACATTGTCTTTCTCTTTCATCTTTTTTTTGTTTAAAGAGATAGAATGTGGTTTGTTTTTTTTCATCACAGTGCTTTAGTGCAAGTCCTCTGTTTCTTAGATCCTTGAATATGAGATATTTGATTTCAAATTCAGGGATTTTTTGTGCGGCAAAATTTACAAGAGTTTGAAAATCTAACTCTGTTTTTTTTTCAAATATTCTAATTTTATTTTCACCAAGAAGAAAAACTCCTTCAAGTAGATCCAGTTTAACTTGGCCTTTTGAATTTAACGTACCAAAATGGCTTCTGCTGTAAAGTCGTCCAGAATCTTTTTGTTTTTTTACAATTATTTGACTGCCGACGAGTTCTCCAAAGATTTGCATTAGAAAGGGTAAATTAAACTTCTTATTTGTTTTTTTTGTAATAATACATGCTAAACAGGCGTTTATATCTGAAAACTTTGCAGAGATGTTTTAAATGAAATTATTTCCTTTTCTATTCTTCTATATTAACAGTGCATTTATCTAATTTTAACAATATTTTTAAGTTCTGATAAATCTTTTTTAACATTTTCATATTCTTTTAGTTTTTCATGTTCAAAGTCGTTTATTATTTTAGATAATTGCATTGAAGGTTTGTAGATATGAACTGGTCTGCCTTTTCCTTTACTTTTAAGATCTCGCTTTTTTATCCATCCTCTTCGTCTGAGTTCTTGCATGGCAATACTGACTTCAGGTTGCCTGAGATCTGCTGCATGTTCAATATCTGCGGAGCGACATTCATCAACTTGATAAATATAAAGCAATGTTTTTGCAAGATTTTTCGGCATCCCTAAATTTGTGAATATTCCAACAGCTTTATAGTCTTTTTCATCTAATATGTTTATATTTTTTTGTTTCACGATACTCCATCTCCAAATATCGTATAACAGCTACTTGCTTAAAAATATGACCTTTTGATATAATATTCTCATGAATAGAAAACATATTTTCTTGATATTTTACTTTTACTCCAAGAAGTCTGCTTCTAAACTATACGATCTTGGTGGCGGTAGTTTACAGTACTATGTGTATGCTTCTTTCCATCGTTCTTCGTGTTTCTTATTTTTATCCTCTTTGGGTGTCTCTATGAGTTTGTCTATTTCTTCGATTACTGAGTCATATTTTTTATTCAATCTTTAGCACCTTCTCAATTTATTATGCTAAATAATAGCATGTTACATTCTATCATCCATTATATTTAAACCTATTCTGTCAAACTGCCAAAATGAAAAAAACATGGAGGTCTAGATAAAATGTATCTGTTCCATATTAACAAAAAATCTTTTTCCTAACGGTATTATTTGTTGACAAGTTCATTGTTAATCTTTATTTTTGTAATAATCCTTTATGCTCTTAGGGATTTCATCTTCAGAGAAATACTTTGTTTGTTTTCTATAATAATCATCGATTTTTACTTGCTTTAATTTCTTAGAAGAAGTAGCATGCTTTGGTTTTTTTGAAGATGCTGCACTGATAAGAATTCCTAGCCCTACACCGCCAATGCCACCAACAATTGTAAAAAATACGAAAAATCCAAAATATTTAGTGACACTTCGATCCCATGGCGAGATACTAATTTTAGGTGGAACGCCTATATATCGTGATGACTGCCTGCTACAAGTGCTTGTGTAACCGAGTGCCCCAGCAATAATGCCACTATATTTGTAATATACCATTGCGATATCTTCTGATGATTCATTCACAAGGCTTTCAGCATATTCATAGTAACTTACAGCAAGAACTGGTTCGACACCACGATTTCTGCTTTCAGCAATACTTGCACTTGCTCTCTCTTGCGCTCTTTTGATTTTATCATCATCGACACCATCATGGGTTTCAAGTGCCAGATTTGCCTTCACAAGAGCTTCTAAGGCTTCAAAAAATGCAGCAGCCGAATACCCATTTTCTTTATCCGTTCTTGCAAGTTCTAACAAACCTTCAGCATCAGAAAGATAACTTGATGATCGCCCCATCTCCTCTAAAATAACACCTGAATAGACGACAGATTGTTGCGCATCTTCAATGTATTCTCCTGCAAGTGTAGTTAGCTCATCAGCAGTAATATCTCCTGTATCATTAAAATAAATAGATATTCCAAGCCACCATTCAATGCTCTCACTTCTCTGCATCGCATAGGAAATCTTATACAATGCCGTTAAATAATCACCTCTTTGATAGCTAGATTCTGCATCTGAAAGATAAGAGTCTGCATCAGAGGCACGTTTTTGACCAGCACCAACACACTGCAATGAAATTGTTCCATTTACTTCTGCGTTTTTTGCAAGACTGCTTTTATTGCTGTGATATTCTTTTGCTTCGTTGAGAATTGAGTTTACATAATCTTGTTTGTTGTCTACACTAAAATAATTGCAGGCATATGTTACAAAATGTGAATCAATAAGTGATTGGAATGACTTGCTGGTGCTTGTGTAATAGACTTCTTGTTCGTACCAGTTTTCAGAATCTATCAATCGTTCATGTGCATTGTTGAGGAAATCAGTGACTTGATTTTTGTAATAATCCGGCCAGCGGTTTGGGATTGTTGAATTATCGAAGGAATCACTCGCATTTTTATATGATGTTCTCGCATTTTCTAGGAGGTTGGTTGCTAGTGGTTTCATGGAGTTGATATAGTCCTCTGTTGTGATGCTTTCGTTTGATTCAGATGTGGGAAACTCCCATCCTGTGAAATACAAAATAGCTTCGTTTATGTCTTCTACTTCAACTGCTTCTATCCCATAGTTTTCTAATGCATATTCTGCAACATTTTTTATGACTGGTTTTGAAATGGTTTGCGTCCAGCCATCTTCTGTTGTTATTTCTGTCACCATCTCTGTGTAGGTCATCTGGCCTTTTGGAAGTAGAAATCGTGTTGCACCAGCAGAATATGCCGCATCTATCTTTTGAAGAATTCCTCCGATTGGACCAATGCTTCCATCGGGATTTATCATGCCGGTCATAACGGTTTTATTATCCATCGTCCAATTTTCAAGAAGCGATACAACCGCAGCAGTCATTATACCACCTGCTGAAGGGCCTCCAATTATTGGAGCAGTGGTTCGTACGACAAAGAAGAAATCGTATTCATCAGGATCTATATTGCATCTATCATCGTTTTTAACCAGAGCACTAGCTACTTTTACAGAAAGCCGTGCAGAACCCTGCATATCAATTTGTGTGAGCGGGAGTGTATCAACAAAAACCCTTCCGCTTCCATTGCTTTGTAGTGTTACCGTTATTGTGGAGATAACACCGACATACCCGTTATCTGTTTCAGCAACTGCTGGTGCATAAACAGTTATGTTACGATATGTAAGAACTATACTCTCTTCATAGACCTCTCCAGGTTCTATGGCTGATGAGAACTGCAGAAATGAAGAACAGATAATGAAAAAACCTAGCAGCATCATTAAGAGCTTTCTTAACATATATTCTTTCTCCTTATAGTTTTGGTGAATAGAAGCTTACCTACTAAAAACTTACGAAGAGCTCTAAAAAAAATCGATATGTAAGTTATCATTTTTTATTAATACTTCTTGCAAGACTACCCCGATATTTTTAAGTATGACAATAAGATACCCATCCACATTTACAACCGTTACAACAACCAAAAATAGATAGAAAATGATGGAGGTAAAAATAAATGGTTCAACTACACGAAATGATCTTAAGAGATGCCCATCAGTCTATGCTTGCCACTAGAATGCGAACAGAAGACATGCTTCCAATCGCAGATAAATTAGACGCAGTTGGTTTTTTCGCTCTTGAAGTATGGGGTGGAGCAACATTTGATGTTTCAATTCGATATCTAAATCAAGACCCCTGGGAGCGGATACGACAGTTAAAAAAAGCGATGCCAAACACTCCAATGCAGATGCTCGAACGAGCAATGAATACAGTTGCATACTGGAACTTTCCAGATGACGTTGTAAAAAAATTTATTTATCTAGCAAAGAAAAACGGCGTTGATAATTTCCGAATTTTTGATGCATTAAACGACATTAGAAATATGGAAATACCTATGAAATCAGTAAGAGAAAACGGTGGTCATGTCCAGGCATGTCTTAGTTACACGATTTCTCCAGTCCATACAGTTGATTATTTTATTGATAAATTTATAGAACTTGAAAAAATAGGCGCAGACTCTCTGTGTATCAAAGATATGGCAGGTATGATTTCACCTCAGCGTGTTTACGATATTGTAAAGGGAGTAAAAGATGCAGGAATTACACTACCAATAAATCTTCACTCTCATTGTACTAGTGGAATGACTGGGATGGCCTATCAACGAGCTGCAGAAGCAGGAATCGATGTGCTTGACACAGCAATGTCACCGATATCTGGTGGAACTGCAGGACTTGCTACAGAAAGTGTTGTTGCAGCATTTAAAGGAACCAAATGGGATACGGGATATGATTTAGAGCTTCTTATAGAGATAAGGAAATATTTCCTAAAAGTATGGGATAAATACAGGCATCTCCACCGATTCAATGCATTAAAGGTTGATCCTAGTGTAACACTTCATCAAGTTCCTGGCGGGATGCTTTCAAATCTCATTTTCCAACTTGAAGAACAAGGTGCACATGATAAGTATCGAGATATTCTTGATGAAACAGCACGAGTAAGAGAAGAACTAGGATATCCGCCATTAGTTACACCAACTAGTCAAGTAGTTGGTGTTCAGGCGGTAATGAATGTTCTTCACGGTAGATATAAGGTTGTGACAAAAGAAACTAAAGATTACTGCAGAGGAATGTATGGAAAACCACCAGCACCTATAAAACCTGAGATCATGAAAAAAGTACTTGGCCCTAAATGGAAGGATGAAGTAATTGATTGCAGACCATCTGATCTTCTTAAGCCAATGTGGGAGAAACGTAAATCTGAACTTAAAGAACATGATGTAAAAATGACTGAAGAAAACATTATGATTTATACACTCTTTCCTCAGGTTGGTTTGAAGTTTTTAAAAGGCCAAGCAAAACCAGAGTTTACTTCAGAGAGATTACCTCTTCCAATTGATCATGAACTTACCCGAGGAATGGTAAAACAATCATTTCCTGAGGTAAAACAAATATGGCTTGAAACAGTACCACCTGATCAGAGATCTGGCCCGGCTCAGATACCAACTGAGTTTGAGGTAGAGGTTGATGGAGAGCCTTTTGAAGTAAAAGTAAATCCAACAGGTGGCTTTCTTGTTGCTGGAGCAGGAGCTGCAGCGCCGCAGGAGAAACCTAAAGATGTTGAAGGTGGGGTAAAATCAAGTATGCAAGGCACTATTCTTTCTATTAAAGTCAAGAAAGGTGATAAGATAAAGAAAGGAGATGTTATTGCAACAGTTGAAGCAATGAAGATGGAACAAGAAATTAAATCTGATAATTCTGGTGAAGTTAAAGATATTTTTGTCGCTGAGGGAGATCCTGTTGTAAGTGGGGATCTTCTCATTCAGGTTCTCTAAACTGACAATTGGGGTATTAATCATGCTAAATAAGGTATTGATTGCTAACCGTGGCGAGATTGCTGTTCGTATCATGCGTGCATGCAAAGAACTAGGAATAAGTACTGTTGCTGTTTTTTCTGATGCTGATCAAAAAGCACTCTTTGTAAAGTATGCAGATGAAAAATACAATATTGGCCCTGGCCCTGCAAGTCAAAGCTATCTAAATAAGGAAAAAATTATTGATGTTGCATTAAAATCCAAGGCGGAAGGTGTTCATCCTGGCTATGGCTTTATGGCTGAAAATGCAGAATTTGCAGAGATGTGCCATAAAAACGGTATAGAGTTTATCGGCCCTCCGGTTTCTGCGATGAAACTGATGGGTTCAAAAATTGACTCGAAGCAATCTATGATTGAAGCAGGTGTGCATGTTGTACCAGGTGTTACTGAAGCGATAGCTGATCATGAAAAAGCAAAAGATATCGCTCATGACGTTGGTTATCCTGTTATGCTGAAAGCTTCTGCTGGTGGTGGAGGTATTGGCATTCAGATGGTTGAAGATGAAAAACAGATGGGAAAAGCACTTGAGTCAGTGCGTCAGCTTGCTAAAAACTCGTTTGGTGATGATGCTGTCTTTATTGAGAAATTCATTGAGGATCCCCGTCATATAGAGTTTCAGATTATCGGTGATAAGAAAGGCCATATTATTCATTGTTACGAACGTGAATGCAGTGTTCAGAGACGTCATCAGAAACTCATCGAGGAAACGCCA
>JAIWHQ010000005.1:10875-19944 GCA_048629575.1 Thermoplasmatota archaeon
AAAAGAAAATCTACTCAAGAGATCTCAGGAGATAGGAAAATATTTCTATGAGGGACTTTTAGAATTGCAGGATGAGTTTCAAATAATTGGAGATAAAAAAGGTCATATTATTCATTGTTATGAACGTGAATGTAGTGTTCAGAGACGTCATCAGAAACTCATCGAAGAAACACCATCATGTGCACTCACCCCCAAGCTTCGTGAAGAAATCGGAGAGCAAGCAGTACTTGCAGCAAAAACTGCAGGATATTATAATGCTGGTACTTGTGAATTCATGTTTAAAGGCGGAAAATACTATTTCCTGGAGATGAACACAAGACTGCAGGTAGAACATCCTATTACCGAAGCTGTTACTGGTGTTGATCTTGCTCGTGAACAACTTCGTGTCGCCTCTGGATTTGAGCTGGAATATTCTCAAGAGGATATACAGCCAAGAGGACATGCGATTGAATGTCGTATTAATGCAGAAGATCCGCTTAATAATTTTATGCCTGCACCGAGTAAGATAGTTAGGTATGCTGAGCCAAGTGGCCCTGGTGTACGAATTGATTCTGGTGTCTATCAAGGATTTACGATTCCACCGTTTTATGATTCAATGATTGCCAAACTCATTATTTGGGCAGAGGATAGACCTCGAGCGATTGAGCGGACAAAAAGGGCGCTTTGGGAGTTTCAAATCGGTGGCGTACGACACAATATTCCGTTTCATCAAGTCGTAATGGATAATCCGCAATGGATTAAGGGAAAATATGATACAAGCTTTATCCCAAGATATAACATTCTTGATCAGGTAGTAGAGTATGTAAAAGAGATGAAAGCCCAGTCATCTGCGCCAAGGACTGCTGCTGCGATGGCAGCAGTGCAAGCAGTAATTATTGCTGCAAATAATTCACAGCAAACAAAATAATGTATTGATTTTATTTAGGAATATGAATGAACATACATTCAAAGAAAAAATTTTAGTTTTTTCAAAGAGTATAAATATTGATTTAATAAAAAAATTTGTTGTTTTTGATGAAATCTCCTCCACTAATATTAAGGCAAAAGAGCTTGCACAAGATGATGGAGCAGAAGGAACCGTTGTTATTGCTCGGATGCAAAAATCTGGTAGAGGTAGATTTGATAGAGTTTGGGAGTCTCCAGATGGAGGGTTGTATCTTTCTATAATTTTAAAACCAGATGTTTCTCCTGATAAAACAACGTTACTTCCATTGGTTGCGGCTCTTGCAGTATCGACAACCATTCGTAAATATGGTCTTTCTTCTACTATAAAATGGCCAAATGATGTAAGAGTTAATAAAAAAAAGGTAGCTGGGATATTACTTGAGTCGGAAGTAATAGAAAATCAGTTATGCTATGTGATTTTAGGTATCGGTATTAACCTAAACATTGATGTAAACCTATTTTCTAAAGAGCTTAAAGATGCTGTTACATCTCTTTCGCATGAGCTTCATGTTACTGTTGATTATCATAAGTTTTTAGAAGATATGCTGTCAGCGTTAGATATATATTATACTATGTTTATTAATGGAGAGTTCGATTGTATTATCTTCGAGTGGAAGAAACGGTCAGATACAATTGATAGACGTGTAAAGATTGTAACGTCTTCTGATGAGATCCTTGGAAAAGCCTATGATGTTGATAAGTCAGGTTTTTTACTTGTTATCACTGATTCTGGTGAACATAAAAAAATAATGAGTGGAGACTGCTTGTATTTTAGTGAGTTATAGATCAGTCCACATAAGTGTTGGAGGGGTTCCTACTGTTATATATGTTACTTTTTTGTCTCCGATATTTTTTGCTCGATGTTTTTGTGATGAGTGATGCCAGAGGATGTCTCCTTCGCTGAGTTTGTATGATTTTTCACCTACTGTGTATTCCAGTGCTCCGTGGAGGACAAGGTGTATTTCTTCTCCATTGTGTTTGAACCATCTTGATTCTTCATGTGGGTCGAGTTCGGCAATTATCGCTTCCATTTTTTTTGATTTGACCTTTAATCTGTACAGTTTCCCTGGTTTTTTTGCTTTGTTTTTCTCGTCGTCTTTTTTTATGAATATTACTTTGTCATCCATTTTTGTAACCATTTCCAGTAGAAAATATGGTTTAATAAAGATTTCTAAATACTTTGATTATGTTGTTTGTTTTTTGATCGGGAGTTCTTAGCGTTTTTATATTGAATCGACGGTGATGGCGTTTACTACCGCCCAATAAATATAAGAAAATCATATATTGTATGAGAAATATATAATTATAGGAAACATATATAAAGTTAACATGTGTTAATAATATTGGAGAAATATTAGGTGCGTAATATGAAAAAAACAAGATCTACTGTTTTTAAAACAACATTAATGCTACTTGCAACATTTTCTCTTGTAATTGCAGCAAACGCGGGATATATTGCAGTTCAACCGGAAAAGCAGGAAATTAAAGCAACTGGAAATGCATATCAATCAGAATTTCATGCAGAGATATCCTTCTACATTTATGAAGGAGATGGATGCGCTTGTCAGCCTGTACGTAATGCACCAATATTTGCCCAAGGGTTGGATACTGATCATAACGATTCTGGTTTTACTGATGATGATGGACTATGCATTCTTGAACTTGAATATGACGCCACCTATCGAGTCACTATTGAAATAGAAGCGTTTCAAATGGTTCTGTTTGATTTTGTAGTAATTGATGATCAAACATTTACTTTCCATATGCAGGAAGAGGATACGTCAACTCCAAATTTATCCTTATTACAAACGTTTGTACAAAAAATAAGTCGCCTTAAAAATTTATAAATAAATCATCGTTGACGGTTTTGATGGAATCTAAAGAGCAATTGCTAAATAAAGCATATGATCTTGCTTTTAACTATGAAGCAGAGCGTGGTAGTTGTCCTCAATGCGTTCTTGCTGCACTTTTTGAAACCTTTAATATAGGAGATGAAGCTACTATTAAATCAGCAGATGCACTTGCTGGAGGAACAGCTCTTTCTACGAAAGGAACATGCGGAGCTCTCGTTGGGGGACTTTTGGCAATAAGCTCAATTGTTGGTAGAAATTATGATGATTTTTGCGCTGGAAAAACGAAAAGAAGAGTATTCCAATTCTCAAAACAATTATATGATAAGTTTATAGACGAATATGGCTCGCCTCTCTGTTGTGATATCCATTTAAAACTTTTCGGTCGAACGTTTAATCTGATGGATCCTAAAGAATATGAAGAATTTGATAAAGCAGGTGCTCATGTTGATAAATGCCCTAGTGTTTCTGGCAATGTCGCACGATGGACTGCTGAGATTATTCTTGAAAGATTAAAAAATGAATAATTTTTATTTTTGAAATTAACAAATCATAAAAGATAGGTTTCATTTCGTTTGTCAAGTAATGGCAAAGAAGTTTCTAAAACATGCAAAAAAATTTCTACCATTAATTGGGGTAGTAATACTTATCTATATCATTTATAGCTTGGATGTTGAAAAAATTAAAGATGCTGTTCTTTCAATTAATCCTATTTTTATCGTTATTGCATTATCTCTGACACTTCCACGGATTCTTATTAGAAACTACGCCTGGCAACTTATACAAAAAGAACAAAAAATATCACTTGGTTTTTTTGAGTCGTTAAAGATTTTTTTAATCGGTTTTTTCTATGGAATCATCACGCCTGGATATATTGGACAGCTTATGAGAGTTCCTTATATGAAGGAAAAAACAAAAGCACCATATGGGAAGCTTTTTGTGAATTCAACGTTGGAAGTCGTCATTCATAATATGTCTCTTTATGGGATGATATTTCTTGGAGCCTTACTTTTCATTGGAATACGCCCTGATTTATCTTTTATGTCTATAGGTGCCATCTTTATCATTATAGTAATCCTGTTATATTTCGTTAAAAAAGAACGTGGTGAAAAACTATTTTACCTGCTAATTAAATATTTCATTCCGAAGAATTTTAAAAAGCATCTGATCAGATTTGTTGATACGTTTTATACAGATTTTCCGAGTATTAAAAAATTAATGATTCCAATGATTCTTGGTATTTTTACGTGGATTATTATTTTTTCTCAGGAGTATTTCATCGTACTTGCTCTTGGACTTGATATTCCTTATCTCTATTTTCTTCTTTTGTATCCTATAGCCAATATTATAGGTTTTATTCCTATAACGTTTGCTGGGTTGGGAACTCGAGAGGCAGCAGCAATTTTTTTATTTTGTTCTGTCTGTCACTTTAATGTACTTGAGGAGGAGATTCTTGTTGTTTCTCTTGTTGGATTTCTTTTAACTGATATTTTTACAGGTTTTCTTGGTTTTCTTGCATCACTTTCTGAAAGTCGTCCAAAAAATGGTTTGTCACGAATTACTATGTAGCTATTTTTTTCAAACATTTCTTTGCAGCGTTAATGCCCTTTCGGCAGTATATAGATTTATCAATAGATGGGTTTTAGGGCTTTGCATAATTAATGGGGTATTTTTGTTCGAACTCTCATTTAAAACAAAAAATAATTTATTGCTTTATCTTCCTTTTCTAAAATACCAAAAATACCTTCCGTTTTATATTGAAGCATCCTTAAAAACATAACATATAGTTTTAAGCAGCCCTGAGCGGATTCGAACCGCTGTCGCTGGCTCCAAAGGCCAAAATGTTAACCACTACACTACAGGGCCATCATTTATGAGATTGACTGAAGGGATTGTAATATTCATATTTAGTATTTTGGTTATTTCGATATTTCTGTATTTTTTAGTTGTTCGGTCAATTCTACTTCTTTGTTTGTTGCTGTTTCTTTTGTATCTTTGCCCATGTGTCACGGAGGCCAACAGTCCTGTTAATTACAAGTTTTTCTCCAGTGGCATCTGGATCTATGCAAAAATATCCAATGCGTTCAAATTGAAATCGATCAAATGGTTTTAATTTCTGCAATGCTGGTTCTACTTTACACGACTTTAATACTTCAAGAGAGTCTGGGTTTAGAAATTCCTTAAAATCAGTATCCTTTTGCCCAGCAGGATTATCAACTGTAAACAATCTATCATACAGGTGAACCTCAGCATCAATTGCATGGGCAGCAGAAACCCAATGAATAGTTGATTTAACCTTTCTTCCATCTGGAGCATTTCCGCCACGGGTCGCAGGATCAATAGTGCATCGAAGCTCAACGATGGTATCATCTTTTTTGATTACATCAGTGCAGGTAACAAAATATGCATAGCGAAATCGAATCTCACGACCAGGTGCCAACCGATAAAACTTCTTTGGAGGATCCTCCATAAAATCCCTTTGTTCAATATACAACTCTTTTGTAAAGGGAACCTTTCGTGCCCCAGCATCTGGATCCTCGGGGTTGTTTATGGCTTTCATCTCGTCTACTTTATCTTCTGGATAGTTTTCAATAACTACCTTAAGAGGATGCAGAACACCCATAAACCGGAGAGATGTTTTATTTAAATCATCTCGAATACAATGTTCAAGGAAGTCAAAATCAACCATACTATTGACTTTAGCCACACCAATTCGACTACAGAAAGTCCTAATTGAAGGCGGTGAGTATCCTCGTTTACGCATTCCACTGATGGTAGGCAAGCGTGGATCATCCCATCCATTTACATATCCTCCTTCTACTAACTCCAGAAGCATTCGTTTGCTCATTACCGTGTAAGTGAGATTAAGACGAGCAAATTCTATCTGCTGAGGATGATAGACTCCAAGAGCGTCTAAAAACCAATCATAAAGAGGTCGATGGTTCTCAAATTCAAGAGTACAAATGGAATGGGTAATGTTTTCAATAGAATCTTCCAGACCATGTGCCCAGTCGTACATAGGATAGATGCACCATTTGTCCCCTGTATTATGATGAGTAGCATGCAATATTCTGTATATTATTGGGTCACGCATGTTAAAGTTTGGATGAGCCATATCAATTTTCGCTCGAAGTACCTTTTCTCCATCTTTAAATTCCCCATTTTTCATTCGTTGAAAGAGATCGAGATTTTCTTCAACTGACCGATCTCGATAAAGGCTATTCTTACCAGGCTTTGTTAATGTGCCACGATACTCACTGATTTCTTTAGCCGAAAGATCATCGACGTAGGCTTTTCCGTCTTTTACTAGCTGAAGGGCATACTCATACATTTGATCAAAATAATCTGAAGCAAAATAGAGTCTATCCTCCCAATCAAATCCCAACCACTGAACATTTTCTTTTATCGATCGGACATATTCTTGCTCTTCTTTTGAAGGATTAGTGTCGTCAAAACGAAGATTACATAACCCCTTGTATTCTTCCGCGATACCAAAATTTAGACAGATTGATTTTGCATGGCCAATGTGAAGGTAGCCATTGGGTTCAGGCGGAAATCTTGTATGAACACGACCGCCGTATTTATTATTCTTTATATCTTCATCAATTATATCTCGGATGAAATCTTTGGTTATATTATCTGTTGGATCCATATTATTTCACCATTTTTAACTATGAGTAAGAGAGCAAAATACAGCCCCGACCAGATTCGAACTGGTGACTAGAGATCCAGAGTCTCTTATGTTAACCACTACACTACGGGGCCAATACTGTTATTTAGTCCCGAAGATAGGAATTGATATATTTAATCTTTAATGTTGTTTATCGCAATTTATTTTTGTGTAATCCCAAACATTTTTGTAGTTTATTGTAATAATCATTTTCTATGGAAGATAACATAATTTATGGTGTTGATATATCTAAGGAAGTTACTCCTGTTATGGTGAGAGATGCAATAATCGATTGTTTTACTAAAGCACATAGTGATGTTTTAGAAGAAATGAAGGATTATACTGATATCGAATCTAAAGAAAAAATTGAAGAAATGAAACGGGAAACTGTTAAGTCTTTTATAGAATCTAAGTTCAAAGAAGTGGGTGGTGATTTTAATAATCCAACAAAAAAGACATTGATCCAAATAGTCATGGAACTAGCTGAATATGCATCTAAGTTTAGACAACCTATAGTTATTGATAGACATATGGATGAAATTATGCGGCTAATTAACAAATTAGATTAGCTCAATTTCTCGATGTCCTGGAGAAGATGAAAATGACATTATTTTTATTGAAATTTTTATCGAATATCAAATTATTCATCTGTTTGTACTTGGAGCAATACATCACTTGTGCAGTTAGAAAACAATAGTTTTGGAGTTGACTTTTATTTTATGAAGAATAGTAATATACCTGATTCCGATTTATCTTTGTAGAATATAGATGAACACAGAGGAATATTTTCAAATTGTTGCCAAAGAAAATCCATTGGAGTTTTTTTCTAAACATATTTGTCCTTATCTTGTTGGTACGCAATGGGATATCATTCGGAAATGTTCACTTCTGATGGGTGTAACAACTGATCGTCCTAATTTACGGATGAGACTTCACATCTTGCTTTGTGGTGGTCCTGGCACAGGTAAATCAGAATTATTGAACTGGTGGCGACAAAAGATGGATGGAGTTCTTGTCAACTCTGAGCTTACATCAAAAACAGGTCTTGTCGGTGATGCTCGTGGTAAAACAATCCATCCCGGCTTGCTTGCTCGAAGTAACGGCTCAGTTCTGTTAGTTGATGAACTTGATAAAATGTCGATTAAAGATCAAAATGGTCTTCTGCAAGCCATGGAGGAAGGAGAATATATTATTACCAAAGGGAAGAATCGACAAGCCTTTAAAGCAGAAGTTCGAGTTATTGCAACTTGTAATGATATAAATAAAATTCAACAGCCACTTGTTGATCGTTTTGATTTTCCGTTCAAAGTTGCACGAATTTCAAGGATAAAACGAGCAGAGTATGTGTCTGATATTATAGATAGTTTTATGGGTAAGAATGCAAAAGATTATTCCCTTGTTGTAAAAGCATATCTAAATTGGGCAAAAAACGCCAAAACACGAATTGACCCAGCTGATGAGCCAGCAATTAAAAAGGCAATAAAGAATTATATTCTAAATACGGATGCAAATATTGAAGGTGTATCTTATCGTAGCCTTGAATTTTCCATTTTGCGGATTGCCTATGCACTCGCATTGCTTGAAAGAAGCAAAATTACGGAAAGTCACATCAATTTTGCCATTGAATTGAAAGATGCTATTTTAAGAAATTTCATGAGTCGTGTAAAGTAATGGAAACAATGTTTTGACATTTTTGGAGGTTTAATAAACAGAAAAAAGCAACCCACAAAAACACAAATTCCTACCCCTCCTCTAGATAATTAATTCTATATTTCTAGATACTCAAAAGCATAATAAGTATCTGAAATTAGAATAAAAATATGAAGTTAAACATAAGTGAATAGTATATGTCAAAAATAAGTAACATTTCAAAACAAAAGTATTGGTTTAAAGAGTTAGCTTTTTTACCGCAAAATATTCTCTTACATCTGACATCATCAGATACATTATAACTGTTACATAAAATACAAACCATACGTACCGTTCATATGGCCATACTCTTACTATGAAAATCACATAGAAATTCCCAATAGATGAATAGCAAAAGTAGGCAATTGTATATAGTCTCGCCCAATTTTTTCTTTTATAAAATCCAATTGTTACAGCATATATTACAATTATTGATAGAGCAATATTAAACCAAACAAACACAGCCCATGAAGAAAAGGTAAGTATTGAACCGTAAGGTGACACATATCCTGATACAATTGGTCGCAAATAGTAGGTGATTTCAAATAGAAGTATTAAAACTGCTAATATCCATAAACCAATTGGCCTATCTTTATAATATTTCATAGTTGATTAATATTTTATATCATAAATGAGATATATAGCTTTTATGCGAAAAATGCATTCTTTTTTTATAAAAACCTGATAGGTATAATATCTATCACTTTTGACCTTAGCATTAAAAAACTCGAAGAATAACTATTGCGATATACTTATACTATAGAAACAACAGTAACTGTAAATATTAAATTCTTACCTGCCAATGGATGGTTAAAATCCACAGAGATTTTTTCTTCTTTAACTTCCAATACAGTTCCCATAAATCTTTTTCCTTCGGGTGAATTCATTGAAACTCTTGAGCCAACTTCCAATTCA
>JAIWHQ010000006.1:0-18900 GCA_048629575.1 Thermoplasmatota archaeon
TTATAGAGCATCATTCATTCTGAAACAAGTGATATATGCTCGATACCCTTCTTTTTAGAAAAACACTCTTTTTTTGATTTTAGAAGCTAAAAATTTATTAAGCATGCTGTATACTGTATATTTGGGGAATTATAATATGAAAAAAATATCTGAAAAAGTTTTCAATAAAAAAATGATGATTATTACAGTAATATGTGTTGCTTTTCTTTTGACACCAACAATCAATGCAAAACTATCGCCATCAACAGTATCTGCCAGCACTAGTAGAGCTTCAGTTGATGAGGTTGCAACAGTCGGCGATTCAATCTATGATCTTCTTATTATTGCTCCGTCATGTTTTGTTGATGAACTACGGCCGCTAGTCTGTCATAAGTACCAGGTTGGAGTATCGACTCGACTCGTCACTCTTTGTGAGGTGTATGATCAGATGTATTGGCATGGACGGGATGGAGCTGAAAAAATAAAATATTACATAAAGACAGCAATGGATGAGTGGGGGATACAATATGTTTTGTTGGTTGGAAATTATCGATTAATGCCAGTGCGGTATTGTTACAATGCTGATGTCGGCTCCGGGTATGAAGAGCCTTGTTTCATTTCAGAGCTTTATTATGCAGATATCTATGATGAATATGGGGAGTTTTCTAGTTGGGATACCAATAATAACGGTATTTATGGCGAGTGGTTTGGTAATGTGTCAGAAGATCCAGATATCGATCTTTATCCGGATGTGTCTGTTGGACGACTAGCTTGTCGAAATGATTTTGAAGTTCGAACTATGGTGAAAAAAATAATTCGATATGAGACAAGTACATATGGTAGCGAATGGTTTAACAAAATTACTGTTATTGCTGGTGATACATATCCAGAATCGTTAAATGCGAATTGGACGGGATATGAAGGTGAGGAAAACACACTTAGAGTATTGGAAAACATGTCTGGTTTTGAACCAGTGAAACTATGGACTTCCGATGGGACGCTTACTGGCACAAGGGATGTACTTCGTGCGATAAATAATGGTTGTGGTTTTCTTTATTTTGATGGTCATGCAAATCCATATCGGTGGAGTACGCACCCACCAAATGATGCAGATACCTGGATTGAAGGTCTTTCTGTTTTGAGTATGACTCGTTTGAGAAATAGAGAAAAGCTACCAGTTTGTGTTGTTGGAGGATGTCATAATCTTCAGTTTGATGTTCATTTTGGAAAACTCCGTGATGATCCGTGGTATTATTATACGTTTATCCCTGAGTGTTGGGGGTGGAAGTTGACAAGAAAGATCGGTGGAGGTTCTATTGCAACGATTGGATGTTCTGGTCTTGGCATGACCAAAGAAGATAAAGAATCATTTAGTGGTGCTGGAGATTATCTTGAACCAACATTTTTCAAACAATACGGTGTAAACGGCATTGATGTTCTTGGTGACACTTGGGCGGCAACAATATCAGATTATCTTGACACGTATCCAATTGATTGGAACACACCTGCTGCATGGGACTATGCAATTGATGCGAAATCTGTTCAACAATGGGTGCTTCTTGGCGATCCTAGCCTAAAGATTGGTGGGTACAGTCAATAATTTTCTTTACTTTCTTTAATATCTAAGTACAACTAAAAATTTATAAAGTATAGACTATATTATTATTGTTGGGGAAACATATGAAAAAAGGAAGCAATAAAAAAATAATAGTATTCGGAATATTACTTCTGTTTTTTGGACTGACTCTAGGGTCAACAAGCACTGCAGGTATAAATAAAGGAATTCTTTCAAGGACTTCACCTAAAACATCTGAACAACCAATCACTGGTGAAAACTCTGTCTATAAGCTACTCATCATCACACACTCAGAGTTTGTTGACGAGTTGCATCCACTTGTTTGTCATAAGAATCATATTGGGATGTCAACAAGGCTTGTTACTCTTTGTGAGGTGTATGATCAGATGTATTGGCACGGACGAGATCGAGCTGAAAAAATAAAATACTACATAAAAACAGCAATGGAGGAATGGGGAGTTGAATATGTCCTTCTTGTTGGTGGTATGAAAGGTCAGCTTCCATTTTGGTATATGCCTGTACGATATGTAAACATTGATTGCGATTGGGAACATCGTGTCCTAAGTGATATGTATTATGCAGATATCTATGATGCTGAAGGAAATTTTTCCAGCTGGGATTCTGATGGTGACGGTATCTATGGAGAATGGTATTATCAGGAAGTTCCTGAAGATAAATATATTGATCTTTATCCAGATGTCGCAGTCGGTCGTCTACCTTGCAGAAGTGAATTTGAAGTTAAAATCATGGTTAATAAAATAATAAATTATGAAACTAATACCTATGGAGAAGAGTGGTTTAACGACATGATCGTTTGTGCTGGAGATACTTATCCTGTATCTCATAATCCTTTATGGGTTGGAAATGAAGGAGAATATTATGGAGATCGTGCTTTAGAAAACATGACTGGTTTTAACCCAATCAGGTTGTATACTTCTGATGGGTCTCTAAGTGGTGCCGCTGACGTACGAAGGGCAGTAAAGAACGGCTGTGGATTTCTTTATTTTGTTGGGCATGGAAGCCCAAAAACATGGGGTAATCACCCACCAGATAGCGATGAATTTGTCAGAGGGCTTACCGTACAAAACGTTCATAGATTGCGAAATAGAAATATGCTCCCAGTTTGTCTTCTCAGTGGATGTCATGATCTTCAGTTTGACGTATCAATCTTTAAGATATTCAATAAGACTACTCGATATCATCAGGAGGGAACACCTGAATGTCTCGGTTGGAGGCTCACACGGAAAATAGGCGGAGGATCCATTGCAACAATTGGCTGTACCGCACTTGGATTCACAAAAGAAGACAAGGATTCCTTTAAAGGCGGCATCAACGAGTTGGAGGTTGAATTCTTCAGACAATACGGACAGAACCATGTTGAAGTGCTCGGTGACACTTGGAAGGCTGCTCTTGAATGGTATATTGATACGTATCCTGTAAGCGAAAGTGATTGGGATAATGCAACAGCTAACGATGATGCATGGGTTGATGTCCAGATTCCTCAGACATGGATTCTTCTTGGTGACCCTAGCCTGCAAATCGGCGGATATCAAGATTAATCGGTCATCACATCTTTTCTTCTTTTTTTTGAAAAAAGATTTAACGTTCCTACTGATGTAACTGTCTTGTGAACAGGAAATACCTGGGAGTTTTCTCAATACTTCTTGCAAGTGTCATGTGGGCAATTGAGCCTGTTTTTGCTAAACTCTCATATCAGACTGCTGATTTTCTTCAAACATCAGCCATACGTGCAATCTTTGCAGCGTTAACAGGCCTCATCTATATAATACTGACAAAAAAGGCACATTTTAGAATAAACAAACAACAGTTTTCAACACTTGTTTATATCGCGATTGTTGGCGTACTTTTTGCAGATCTCATGTATTTTTTCGCTTTGACACAAGTCTCAGTCATCAATGCTGTAATTATTGGACATATGCAGCCGATTTTTATAATTCTTATTGGATTTCTGGCGCTCAAACAAGATAAATTAACAATATTTGACTACATAGGGATCTTGTTTATGCTACTTTCAGGGGCTTTGGTGACGACAAAAACACTTGAGAATCTTTTAACGCTTAACCTAGGCTCGTTTGGGGATCTGTTGGTATTGTCTGCAACGATTGCATGGGCAACAACAGCGATTGCTATGCGGAAATATCTAAGAGAGATGCATGCAGGCCTTATAACAGTATATCGTTTTTTCTTTGCAGCATTATTTTTTGTGATATACTTGATGGTAACATCATCGATTAGTATTTCAAATATATATCAAGTAGTCATAGGAGTTGTTGCAGGAGTTGGAACCATCTTGTATTATGAGGGGTTGAAACGTATCAAAGCAGCCCAGGTATCTGGTATTGAGCTTTCTACACCGTTTTTTGCAGCTATTCTTGGTTTCTTTATTTTAGGGGAAACAGTAACAGCAATGCAGATTGTTGGTATTTTCTTGCTTTTTGTTGGAATATATTGTTTGTCTAAGAGAGAGGATAAAAATTAATGATTAAAAAACTATGAATAAATTATTACAGACATAAATTACCATACTACTTAAGGATGGGAATACTTTTAAAAAGGGAATCCTCCTTACCATCTTCCATGGCATTACCGTTAGATACTCTGGAAAAGGCAATGAATCAAAAATTACTTCTCCTGTTAAAAGACGGGAGACACATCGATGGAAAACTTTTAGGATTTGATGAATATATGAATCTTGTTATCGGTGATGTCGAAGAAACAAAGGGTGAAACAAAGAGGAGATTAGGTAAAATTATACTTCGGGGAAGCAATGTTGTAAGCATTTCGCTCTCATAAAGCGAAAAGCATATATAGGGGCTATTACTATTGTAGTGATGGAAGGAATTTGGGCTGGTAGTTGTTGTTTTGTTAGAGTGCATCCCATCCCCTCCTAGTGAGGCCAGCCTCCCTTCCTTTTTTGCTAAATTTTTATAAAAAAGTTTTTAGCGTTGAAGATATTTGTCTATATGATTTTTATGGGGAAAACAGTAACCGCTCAAAAGGGAGATATGCTCCGATGCAAAGGTTGGAAACAAGAAGCCATTCTACGTATGCTTGAAAATAATTTGGAGAACGCAGAGATACCTAAAGAATTAATTATCTATGGTGGTACAGGAAAAGCTGCACGTAACTGGGATTGCTATGAGGCAATCGTTGAAACACTGAAAAATCTCGAGAATGACGAAACAATGGTTATTCAATCAGGAAAACCTGTTGCCGTGTTTAAGACATGGGAGAATTCTCCAAGAGTAGTGATGGCTAACTCCAATTTAGTTCCACATTGGAGCAATTGGGAGCATTTTCGAAAATATGATCAACTTGGTCTTATGATGTATGGTCAGATGACTGCTGGATCATGGTGTTATATCGGGACACAGGGGATCATTCAGGGAACCTATGAAACCTTTGCAGCATGTGCGCAGAAACATTTTAAGAGCGATTTGAAAGGAAAAATTGTGCTCACTGGTGGTCTTGGCGGGATGGGTGGTGCGCAACCACTTGCTGTTACGATGAATCATGGTGTCTGTATCGCTGTTGAATGTGATGAACAGCGCATTGATAAAAGAATTAAAGCAGGGTTTTGTGATAAAAAAATAAAAGATATCAATGAAGCAGTTGATCTTGCATTGAAAGCAAAAGAAGAATCTTTTCCTCTTTCACTTGGTGTTCTTGGTAACTGTGCTGATGTTATGCCTCAGCTTGTAAAAGATGGTTTTTTGCCTGATGTTGTTACAGATCAGACTTCTGCTCATGATGAACTCTATGGATATGTTCCTGCAGAGTATTTTGGTGGTTCTCTTGAAGATGCTGATACGTTACGAAAAGAAAACCCTGAAGAATATATTGAAAAATCAATGATAAGTATGAAAAATCATTGTCAGGCTCTTCTTGATTTTCAGAAAAATGGTGCTGTTGTTTTTGATTATGGAAATAATCTTCGCGGGCAGGCAGAAAAAGCAGGACTCAAAAAAGCGTTTGATTATCCAGGTTTTGTCCCAGCGTATGTGCGACCTTTGTTTTGTGTTGGCCGTGGACCATTTCGATGGCTTGCGTTAACTGGGAATCCTGAGGATATTTTGAAGACAGATAAGGTAGTTATGGAGATGTTTCCAGAGAATAATGTTCTTACAAATTGGATTACACTTGCTGAAAAACATCTTCCTTGGGAGGGTCTTCCAGCACGGGTATGTTGGCTTGGTTACGGAGAGCGGGTAAAGTTTGCTCTTGCCATGAACAAAATGGTGAGAGATGGAGAAATTGGTCCCGTTGCTATAACAAGGGATCATTTAGATAGTGGTAGTGTTGCTTCACCTTATCGGGAAACGGAGAGCATGAAGGATGGTAGTGATGCTATTGCTGATTGGCCTCTCCTCAACGCTTTGTTAAATTGTGCAGCAGGTGCGGATAGTGTACAGATTCATAACGGTGGAGGTGTCGGTATTGGTCTTTCAACTCATGCGGGCATGGTTGTTGTTTGTGATGGAACAAAAGAAACTGATGAGCGGATAAAACGTGTGTTTACTACAGATCCGGGGATTGGTGTTGCACGACATGCTGATGCAGGATATGAAACATCTGTTGAACTTGTAAAAAAGACAGATATCAAAATTCCAATGATAAAGTAAGTTTATCGTTTTTGAAGTATCCAACCGTACGATCCACAGATTTTTTCAAAAACGTTTATAATTTCGTTGTTACTACTGCTCTCCGAGTCAAGAGTTATTTGAAGGAGCCCCGATCCTCCACCGCCTGAAATAATTTCAACATTACAACGGTGTCTATCCTTATAATCTAGTATGATTACAGAAAGTAAATTAGAGCTTGTACGAAGATAAAATTTCTGTGTTGTAAAAATAAAAACATTCTTTGAGATATACATATAACAATCAGGTAACTCTTTTTTTAAACTATCAACTAAACTTGCTCGGTTTGTTCCTTCTATACTTAATCGTGAAACTTCCATAATTCCATACCTTTATTCAAGAGTCCCAATGGTTTTTTCAACCTCTTTTAGTATTTCACACGATTTTACGAGTTCTTTCATCTTTGTATGATCTGGATAGAGTGGCCGGTCGACATCTAAGAATTCGACATGTTTTCTTATAATTTCTTTTGCTTTTGTTACCCCTTTTCCAAATTTGTATTTTCTGAAATCAAGTGCTTGTGCTGCTGCCATAAGTTCAATACCAAGTATGCCGTATGCGTTATCAAGTATCTGGAAGTTTTTAATTGCTGTATTCATACCCATTGATACGAAATCTTCTTGATCTGCAGCAGCTGGAATTGATTGGATGGATGCAGGGTTTGAAAGAATACGCTGTTCAACAATGAGCATGTCTGCAGTATACTGGCTTAGCATGAGTCCTGAAAACATTCCTGCACCTTTTGTTAAAAATGCAGGTAGCCCTACACTGAGTGCAGGATTATTGAGCCTGTTCATCCTTCTTTCAGACATGACACTCACTATAGTAATTGCTGCACCTGCCATGTCCATAGGTAGGGAGACAGGTGTGCCCTGAAAGTTGGCACCTGAGATTTGAAGATCTTCATCAGGAAAGAAAACGGGGTTATCTCCAACGCCATTGAGTTCTATTTCAACCTGAGATTGAGCATATGCTAGTGCATCATGGACAGCACCGATCACTTGTGGAGTGGAACGCATTGAATATGCGTCCTGTACTTTACATTTGACTTTTCCTTCTTTGAGGTCGCCACCTTCAATTAATTTACCGATTACTTCTGCACTTCTTATTGCACCTTTGAAACCTCGGGCTTCGTGTAATTTAATGGAGTATGGTTTCATATTTGCTTTTAATGCTTCAAGGGACATTGCTGCCGCGATCTCTGCCTGTTTTAACCAGTTGTTAGCATCATAAAGAAAAATTGCGCTCATTGCAGTAAGTAGATTAGAGCCGTTAATGATTGATAATCCATCTCTTGCCTGCAGGCCAGGAATGGTGATTCCTGCTTTTTTCATAGCCTCTTTGCCATCGAGGAGTTTTCCTTTATAGTATGCTTTTCCTTCACCCATCATAAGAAGTGCAATCTGGGACATTGGAGCTAGATCACCACATGCACCAACTGATCCTTTCTGACAGACAAACGGAGTGACGCCTTTATTGAGCATCTCCACTAGAGTTTGTGTTATTTCAGGACGACAACCTGACTGGCCGTGTGCATGAACATTAATTCGGCCAAGCATTGCTCCTCGCACGTATTCAATAGGAGCAGGATCGCCGATACCTGCAGCATGATTGTAGATAAGGTATTTTTGAAAATCTTCCACCTGGTCATCTGTAAGGACTACTTCGGAGAACTCTCCGATTCCTGTGTTTACTCCATACATTATCTCATGTGCTTTAATTTTCTTTTCAAGCATTGCTCTACATTTTTTTATACGTTTCAGTGCTTCAGGATGAAGTTTTACTTTCTCGTTATATCTTGCAACTTCTACAACATTTTTGATAGTAAGCCCTGAACCAGTTACTATAAGAGTCATATTTTGCCTCCTTACTGTAAATTTACTATCCACCTGTATTCAACACGTATGTATTAATTTTCCCACTCTTTCAGTCTTAATAATAAACATAAAAAAGTATGAGCCTATGTAGAATATGGACTGATGACAGAATATCATTTTAAAGAATCCGAAGAAACGTGGAATGCGATTGCAGAAAGCTTTGATGCGACTAGAGGAAAGCCTTGGAAAGTTGTTGTTGATTTTGTTAGTACGTTATCAGTTTCTGATGTTGTTGCTGATATCGGATGTGGCAATGGCCGACATCTCATTTTATGTGTTGATAAATGTAAAACTGTGATTGGACTTGATATTTCAAAAAACCTCCTTAAAATAGCTAAAAGTAAGATAGAAGGAAGGAAAGTACGTGTTGTATTTATTCATGGAAATCTGGTAAATATTCCTATTCGGGGCAGCTCTTTAGATTCTGTACTTTACATTGCTGCTTTACATAACATTAAAGGAAGAACGAATCGTATTCAGTCGTTAAACGAAGTTAAAAGAATATTAAAAAATGATGGAAGAGCACTTATTAGTGTATGGTCAAGGGAACAAGAAAGATTTCGAGATTGTTTTAATGATATCTCTGGTAATGATTGTGAACCGGGAGATATTGTGATATATTGGAGACAAAACAAATTAAATGCTCCTCGATTTTATCATCTCTATACTAAAGAAGAGTTTATTGAAGATATTAAGCAATCTGGACTCGAGATTGAACAGTTTTCTGAAGCAAAGATACAATCAAAAAAATATACTGATAACTATTTTGCAGTTGTTAGAAAAGGATAATTATCGCGAGTACTATTCGTGTTTTCAAAATAGAGCAAGGAGACAAAACATTGGATATCATCACAACCATTGATCTTACAAAAAAATTCAACGATTTCACGGCGGTTGATCATATCTCTTTTTCTATAAAAAAAGGAGAGATTTTTGGTTTTTTAGGGCCTAATGGTGCCGGTAAAACAACAACTATTAAGATGCTGACGACTCTCTTGTATCCAACAGAAGGTTCTGCAACACTGTCTGATTTTGATATTATAAAAGAACGAGATGATGTGAGACAAAAAATTGGTGTTGTATTTCAAGAACCAGCACTGGATACTGAACTTACTGGTAAAGAGAACCTTGATTTTCATGCAAGAATGTATGGTCTTTCAAAAGATAAAAGAAAAAACCGTATCAATGATGTTTTACAGCTAGTTGATCTGGTAGAAAAAAAGGATGTTCTTGTAAAAAACTATTCTGGCGGGATGAAAAGGCGACTTGAGATTGCAAGAGGTCTGATGCATTATCCAACAGTACTTTTTTTAGATGAACCAACGCTGGGACTTGATTCTCAAACCCGAAGAGCCATCTGGGAATATATCAAAAAGATGAATAAAGAAGAACATACGACGATTTTTTTAACTACTCATTACATGGATGAGGCTGATTATCTCTGCGATCGCGTTGGAATTATTGATAAAGGAAAAATCCTTGTTATTGATACGACACAGAATCTGAAAAATTCTGTTGGAAACGATGTCATAACTCTTTCTTGTTCTGAACTGGATAAATTTACGAAACGATTAGAAAAAGAAGACTGGATTAAAAATATTAAACGTCATGATTTACATTTAACACTTGGTGTTGAAAAAGGAGAAGAAAAAATCCCAGCAATATTTGAGATAGCTCATAAACTTAAAATTAAAATCAAATCAATAAGTGTACGAAAGCCGACACTTGATGATGTCTTTTTACATTTTACCGGACGAACGATGAGAGATTTTGAACCCGAATCTCCAATGAAAGAGATGGCGAAGTTCTACAATAGGAGGCGATAGTTATGATGGGGCGAGAGTTTCAGGCGATCTATGTCATGTGGCTTCGACAGATGAAGAGGTTTGTACGAGCTAAAAGTAGGATTGTTGCAAGTATTGTCCAACCGCTTTTTTTTCTTTTTATCCTCGGCTCAGGATTTAGAGTAGCAACATTTGAAGGAGTTTCTGGAGATTACCTTCATTTTCTTGCGCCAGGAATTATTACAATGGCTATTATGTTTTCATCCATGTTTACTGGTGTCTCGGTTTTATGGGATAAACAATTTGGATTTTTACAAGAAGTCCTTGTCGCACCTATTAAAAGAACATCAATTATTCTTGGGAGAACACTTGGTGGTGCCACGACAGCTCTTCTGCAAGGATTTATTATTCTCATAATCTCTATTGCTTTAGGTGTGAGAATTCCAGATCTCTTTGGGTTTATTCTCATGCTTATTATGATGGTATTGATTTCATTTACTGCTGTTGGATTTGGTCTTATTATTGCTACAAAAATGAATGATTTTCAGGGGTTTCAAATTATTATGAATCTTATCATCATGCCTCTTTTTTTCTTATCTTCTGCTTTCTTTCCAATCAGTGAATCGTTGCCTGCATGGCTCAAAGCAATTTCATTTGCCAATCCCCTGTTTTATATGGTTGATGGAATGCGAGGTAGCCTTACTGGGGCAAACAATGTTTTTCCACCGCTAGTTGATTTTTTAGTTGTCTTTTTGGTCTGCATTGTTATGATGGGTCTCGGGAGTTATTTCTTCTCCAAAAGTGAGGCATGAAAAATCTTTTTTTTATGATTATGACTTTATCGTATTTGAGTTCAAGATAACTATTAATAGAGGATAAAGATATTTGTGGTGTTGATATAACATGGCCAACTTGTCAGATGGGATATATTTTATTGAAAATTCAGATATTATGAAGCATACGTTAGCATCACTTCTTAATGTAGCAAGCAATAAAACTTCTATTGATTATGCACGTTCTTCTGTGAAAACCTTACTTCGAGATCTTGAAGGTAACTATGATTTTTTAAGATATGTTAATATAAAGACGTTAAAACAAATTGAAAACAACATTGATGCAATAAATGTCAGATCAGATATGGACTGTGTTCGACCAAAAGAAGTTGGAAAGGCAATTCAAGATCTTATTGATGTGCTCAAAAGCCATCTGGGGAAAAAAGCGGGATACTTTTTCATAAAGGAATTTCGAGATGATCTTGGAGATGAATATCATATGTATATCAAGGATTTAGGCGTTAATCTAAGAATTGCTGAGCTTCAGGAAGAGTTAGGTAAAATTGATGTTGACCAGTATAAAATAAAAGAGAATAATGCGGTAAATATTACGTTTGTTGAAAAAAAATAGCTCCTGCACGTATCTCGTGTAGAAATACGATGACGCCAAGTATGTAACAAAGAAACGATACATTATGATCTTTGTTTATGCGTCTTCGAAACAGTTTTTGTATGTTTTTATCATGTTTTTCAGTGCACTTGCAATCGTTACCGGTCCAACACCACCTGGTACTGGTGTGATCTTTCCTGCTTTTTCTTTTACCGACTCAAAATCTACATCTCCACAAATGCCACTCTTTGTTGGTATTATTGCGACATCAATAACAAATGCATCTTTTTTCACGTGATCTGGTGTGATAAGTTTCGGTACTCCTGCACCGGTGATGAGAACGTCAGCTTTTGATGTGTATTGTTTTGAATCTTGTGTGAAGACATGACAAACTAAGACCGTTGCATTTCTATTTAAGAGAAGTGCTGCAAGTGGTTTTCCAACAACATTGCTGTGATTTACAATGCAGACATCCTTTCCTTTAAGATCAACATGTTCATGCTCTAAAATTGTAAGTACTGAAAGTGGTGTGCAGGGAACAATGGACTCGTTACCAAGCAGCGTCCTCCCCATGTTATATGGATGGAATCCTTCTACGTCTTTTTTTGGATCAATGCTACTCATGAGTGTATCTTGAGAAATATGACTTGGAACAGGGTATTGAATAAGAATTCCATGAACATTTTCATCGTTGTTTAGGTTCTGTATTGCAGCGATGATTTCATCTTCTGAAACGTTTTCGTCAAATTCAAGATGATCAGATGTAATACCTACTTTATTGCAGGCGTTATCTCTAAGTTTCAGATATAATTTAGACCCAGGATCATCGCCAATTAAAAGAGTTGTTATCTTAGGTGTTACGTTGTATTTTGATTTTAATGATACTACTTCGTCATAGATTTCTTTTCTGATTTTTTTTGCTATTTCTCGACCATCGATTACTGTTGCAGTCATATTTAATCAAAAAATGAAATTTAGAAGTAATTATTAAGATTTGGGTTTTATACCAATTGCATAGAACTGTGGAAAAAAATTCAGCTGCGTGCCTTTGTCAAGTGATTTCAAGTATTCGTATTCCCATGAGTCTATTTCTTTTTCCGAAAGACCTGCGTCTTTCATTACTTTAATATAGAAATCTCTTGAATGAAGATAGTATTGTTTATCTTCTAGACATGACCATATCCTGTTATTTCCGATACCAATTTTTGTTTCAAGTCCCGCTGAGACAAATAGTTCTCGTAGTTTTCGTCCAATATGTGGGTCTCCGCCTTTTTTTCGTATTGCTTCACCGGCAAAGAGCGGATCTACTTTTTGGTTTTCTGGCCAGTGAATTTTTCCACCATAATCTGGTTCTAGAGATGCTAGAACCTTTCCTTTGGGTTTTGTTACCCGTGCCATTTCATGTACTACTTTTTTTGGGCTATCTGCCCACATAAGTGTTAGATTACATGTTGCAATGTCAAATGTGTTATCGTCAAAGGGTAAGAGTTGTGCATTGGCAATGCAAAGTTTTGTGTTTGAATAATTTTTTAAAATCCTTTTTGCGACGTCTATCAAATGAGTTGAACCATCTATCGCGATCACGATTCCTTTTGTGAGGCGAGCAATATCTCTTGTTACAAAACCTGAACCACATCCAGCATCCAATACAAGACGGGCGTCTTTTAGTCCTACTTCTAGATAAAGTGGGAGTCGTTCTTCTGCTGTTTCTAATGCTTGTAACTCTAGTTTCTTTATAAAATCTGCAAGTTCTTCATCTGATCTTTTATGAAATTTGTCATATGTTTCATATTTCATTGTTCAAAAGAAGTATCTGCGTTTATGGGTATAAGATTTTCTTTTGTGTTTTATGTAGGGGGAATGAGGGCCCGAAACACAAGAAGAGGCGATCTAAAAGGAACCAGGCCCTCTTGGAAACAAGGTCAGCTTAGCCTAATTTTTCTTCTTTTTTGGTTCCATCAAATCTTCTTTTTTCCCAACGAAAACGTATCCGTCATCAACTTTTTGTATCAATCCCTCGCTTTTCATTAGATCAAAGAGTTTGTTCGATATTTTGATGTTTTTTTCTTTGTCTTTGAATGTTTTTATTTCGTATTTGTTGTTTGCCTCTTCAAAAAGATATTCTTGCTCGATATCATATATCACATTTACTCTGGTCATGTTTTTTTTCTCTCCTCGTCCATACGTCACTGCTATATAATGACATGTTAAATTTTAGCAGTGATTCTATTTAAAAGTATCTGGTCATACTATCAAAATGAAATAATGTACTATTTGACAAAATGACAGACAGGTAAAAGAACTCGTTATTTATGATTTGAAAACCGTTCCTATATAGATATCTGCACATACGCTTGCATTCCCTTTTGCACCAAAGCTTTATATAACTAAATTACATCTTTAACACCAAATATATAGAATAAGGAGGATGGAGAGAAAATGGAAAATTGGTTAAAAACAATAGGAAGCTGGTTATTTCTAATAGGAATTTTAATAGCAGTCATTGTTGGAATAATATTTGCTGCAAATGAAACATGGCTTGCAAACTATTCTGGAACAATAAGCACACTTCTAGCAGTATTAGGATTTGTTGTAGGTATCCTATCATTTTTCGCAGTAGGAAATATAGCAAAAGACAAAGTTCCAACATTTCTAATAGCAGCACTAATGTTAGTTGGAATCGGTGCAACTGCCCAGTTCTTTACACATATTGACTATATAGGTATATACTTCACTTGGATTGCAGGAATGCTTGCTGTATTTGTTGCGCCAGCTGCTGGTCTTCTAGCTATCCGAGCTATCTGGGATGCTGGAAAAACCGAAGAAATCGAGAGAGTAATTCCAAAACTACCTATAAAATAAAAGAGATATTTATTTCTCTTTTTTTTCTCTTTTTATATTTTTATATACTCTTCTTTTCGGTTGATTTGGTTGTTTACAAGATTCGTTTCGTGTTTTATGAAGTCTTCAACGAGAAAACCATGACCTTTAGCTTTGTGATGAACCGGCTTAGGTTGTAACTACAAATAGAAACACGCCGACAAGCCTTTTCTCCCCTTAAATAAGGAGCGGGTGACAGTATGTCAAGATATCATAGATAGAATATGTTTCATTAACTGCCAGGCACTTATTGTGTCTAACAAATAACTGTAACGGTGTTATTATAACGTCCAAAAATTAGAAGAGGTGGTGGTGTTTATGTCAATTTTTTTGCCAGTTCCCACATATTCTTAAACTTCTCATTAAGAACTTCAATATCTTCAAGATTAACATATGCAGTACCAACATAGGATGGCTCACTATTTGCCTCTGGAAGGATCTTAATGCCATTAACTGCGAGTTCTTTACCAAAGACAAAATTACGCATCGTACCTGAAATGTTTTCTGAAAAACATCGTATGTCAAGATTATCACTATACGCTTTTTTCAGTTGTTTAGCGATATCAATTTTTGACCCTGAATCAATGATAAGTTCAACCTTTGCATCGAGCTCTAAGAATTTTTTAAAGAAGTTGATGAATGGCTCATCAAACAGTCGTTCTCCTCCGATCTGCATTTTTAAATGATTACTCTTCTCAAGACAGTTATGCAATAAGTTATACAGGATCCATTTTCCACTATATCGAAGCGTGACATTCCCACTTCTTTTTATCTTAATTCCATATGTTTTAAAATTGTCATCATAAAATCTTCCATATTCATTTAGACGATTTTGCATGGAAGTATAAGTCTCGCTAGCAACGACTGTTTTTAGATTATCTTTGATATCTTCCCAAATAACTTTTGGATGAACCGGAAGATAACTTTCCCTTCCGAAATCCTCATCGGATTTTGCAGAGAACAACACTTCGGCAATAAGTCCATTCCGAAGTAATGAAGCTCTTCCAGTTTCTAGTGGTCGTCTGGTAATGTTTGCTAGGTCTTCTGCCACGCGTAAGAACTCAGAGAATTCTCTTGGGCTGTCGATAATAAGAAGAGTATAATAGGTTGCAGCTTCTCTTGGACGATCAATTTTCATCCGTTCAAACATCATTTCAAAATCTTGAATATAGTCAAGTTTTACTTTAGTTTTATATTCAGTTGATCCCATCCTTGAACACCATTGCGTTACATGTATTTTGTTCTTATATAATTTATGCATGCATAAATACATGCATAGAAATCATCAAATGTCTCCATATAAATTGAAATAGAATTCTTCTGAAAATGTGGTCTGTAAAAATGAAGAATGGTTACTGTAAAGATTCATCAGTCTTTCTTTGGCTTGTTACCTCTTTAATGTACTTACGGCAGTCTCTTTTAATTGTTGCCATTTGCTGTTGAGGAATCTTATACGAAGTTTGTGCATATTCAAGAGCAAATATAAGTCCATGAACAAACGCACCTGGATGATAGTTGTTTTCTTTACTTAGTTTAAATACTTCATCGGTAATTTTCATTGCGTCTCCTAGAGTATAGGGTGCCGATTCTTTTTTTTGATCAGTTTTTCTTTTATGGGCCATAGTATCGCATCATAGTATTACTTTTATACATTTGTTTTTTTCAATAATAAATCGTAATTTCAGAATAAACTAAGTAATCATATAACGTCTAGTTGCTTTTTCTTACTTAATTGTATCTTGTTTTCCCTTGCAAGCCATCCTAAAGCGGAGAAAATGTTTTCCTCATCTTTTTGTATCAATCTAGAAATGTGGGTTGTGTCAAGTTCCCCATTAGTAAAAAGCATATTCCAGATCATACCTGCATTCCCTCCTATTTCAAAAGTCAAATTCGTTTCATCCAAACGATAAACGTTGCCGTCTCTCCGTATCTTGTTCTCTCTTGCAAGCCATCCAACTGCAGCAAAGACTTCATTTTCTCTTAGACTTGTCTCTTCCATCAATTGAATCTCGGTCAATGGTCCATTCATGTCAAGTGCCTTCCAAACTCTCCCTGCATTAAAACCAAATTCTTCAGTAACTTCAATCATTGTTGCCCATCCTCTAAATATACCGTATAATGAATCAGAATATTAGGTTTGTGATTCAATGACCATACTATTTTCTATTTTATTAATATCCTGCAAGAATATTTGATATAATCCGCTTCTCAGCTTTTCTCAAATGTTGTACAACGGTTGATTTACTCAGACCTACTTTGGTTGAGAGTGGTTGACTGGTGATTTTTCTTGGAATGATCATTTCTTCGACAATTACCGCACTTGTGTTTCTTTCTGGACAGTATCTATTTTTCTTTGGCAGACAATTTTTTTAAAACGGTTCTCCACTAAAAATCCCTCTGAGGTGAAGTAACGCCGTCTACCGAACGATATAAAAAAGTACCTTTTACAAGGGTTAAAAACTGATAAAAATAAGAGACAAAAAGATAAATCATTTCAGTATTTATAATAGTTTTCCAATGATGGTTTTTTATATTAATCTTTAGTCCTTTGATATGCACGTTTACCCTAGTGTTCAAAGTGAGAAACAGGTTTTATAAGGGACGAGTAATGTTGAAATGAAATCAGTTTAATCTTTTTTTGTTACATTTGTCACAGTTTTTATCCTTGTGCGAACATTTATATTAGGTAAATTGATATATTTATTATAATCGGGAGGAAGAAAAATATGAAAAAAATAGTTAAAAAAGAAAATATGATGAAAGGAGCTGGAGTGCTGCTGATTGTTTTAGTACTATTGTTTTCTAATCTATCCGTAATAGCAAGTTCTGCGATGGATAAGTCAAAACAGAATATACAAACCAATAAATCATCATATGTGCTTTCACCGCTATTTATTGAAGGCAATGAAACTATACTAGATGAAGACTTTACAGATGCAACAATGCCGTCTGGCTGGCCGTCTGGCTGGACACCCATTATAAATAATTCGGATGACACGTGGTATGTTGATGATACCGATTCTCACAGCGAACCTTACTGTGGAACGTGCTATCATGACAATGGTCTGCAAGATGAATGGCTTATAACACCGAGCTTAAATTTTGAAGATTATATAGGAATACATCTGCGATTCTGGTGGTATACAAGCTACTATGAGGCTGTAGAAAAAGATTATCATGACCTAAACGTTATTATTTCAACTGATGGAGGAGCAAATTGGACGTTGATTTGGAATGAGGATAAACTTAGTAAATTTTATAGTTGGGTGTGGTACGATACAAACTTTGGAGAACCCATTGACTTGTCAGCTTATATTGATGAAACCGATGTAAGGATTGGATTCCAATATTATAGTGCAGAAGGAGTAGATGGACGGGAATTCAGCATTGACGACATTGTAGTGTATGGTAATTCAGCAAGTTTTGTGTGCAATGCAGGTGGACCTTATTATTATCATTGGGATTACCAACCGATAGACTTTCGTCATGCAAGCGTTATTGGCGGAGAACCACCATATACATGGCAGTGGGATTTTGGCGACAACGATACTGCGACTACACCACCACTATTAACTAGACATTATTATGACGATACAGGAGATTATAATGTCTCGGTAACAGTTAGAGATAGTGCTCAACTCATTGCTTTTGGCAATGCAACAGTACATGTTTATACAGGGGACCCCCCAGAAATTCAAATGGATGTAAATAAAAATGGAATTGGAATAGATGTTGAATTCAAAAATGTTGGAAACGAAAATATATCATATATTGAATGGAAAATAGTTGTTCGTTGGGGTCCATTGAAAATATTTGAACAAGAGATAAAAAAGGGAACCATTAAGGTATTGACACCTAAGATTCCAGAATATATAAACAGCGGATACTTTTTAGGATTTGGTAGAATTGATATACTACTATCAGCAACACCAGAAGGTGCACCTGTGCCACCGGAGCAGCGCTTTAGAGCTTTTAAAATCGGTCCATTTATATTCAATGCACATAAAGGGTAGCCTGATTGCGGCTCTGTAGGTGTCATTTACCTGCCATCTCTTTTTTTTCTTTTTTTCTCCTGTTGTTATGGAGAAGATAATGGCTTAAAACGGTTTATATGCACGAAAGTCCTAGTGTTTACGTGGAGAAACATGTAGCTAAAGCTATTGACGTGAGTAAACTCAGGCTGAAAAAGGTACAATTTGCAAAATATTTATCACAAATGTAAATAGCCAAAGAGATAACAAAAAGCGAATCATTAAACTCTTAACTTTCAATATCACCACCGATTTTTAACTTCACCATGTAAATGTTTGTCGCTATTAATATAAATAATCATCGTGCAAAAATGTCAAAATGACAATATATAATCACCGACAATCATATGTTTTCATCTAAACACTATATAGGGCTTTTGTGCATATCAGACGTTTTAAACTTAACCCATAAATGTACGTGGGAAGCTTAAATTCAATTATAACAAGCAAACTTGTTCTTTAATCGATGGGTTTTTTATCCCCTGCTTTTCGATAGTACCGATCGTTTCAAGCACCTCATATGCTCCCATATGTTCAGAAAATTTACGCAGTAATTTCTCGCAGAATTTTTTCATCTCTTTTATTCCAGGAGCTGTAAAAGATATTATCCAATCATATTTACCGTTGACATACAGACAATCTTCAAGAGTAATATTCAACTCTGGAAAATAGTTATCAAGCTTTTCTTCAGATATTTGGTCCTGCACTTTTCTGCCAATTGGTACAATT
>JAIWHQ010000007.1:0-18773 GCA_048629575.1 Thermoplasmatota archaeon
TTTTTTTTTGCTTATTGCCTTCCCTCACGATGTCAAATGTTTCTCTTGTATATATATGTTAAGATTTCATTTTTGTGTTGTTTTTTATGTTGCGGTATTGCGGTACGATCGGATATTGTGTTAGGATGGGGCATATGTTACCTACATGTTTAAATAATAAGATCATATTTCGACTTTTTACAGTTTAAAGGTGATAACCTGGGAAACATACGAGATACACATATAAAAACCATTGCTATTGAGCTTGTGAAAAAATATCCAGATCAGTTTAAGTTCAATGATTTTCAACATAATAAAGAAAAGGTTGATCAGTTTGCAGAGACAAGCAGTAAGCTTATGAGAAATAGGATAGCTGGGTATATCACTAGATATCTAGCATCTCGGAATAAACGAAGAAGCAACCCACTCATTTCTGAGTAATAACCCAATATTTATTTTATGTAGAGAACTTTTCAAGTAGGGTGAGCGTATAGAAAAAATCAAAAAAGCATTGGCTGATCTGAAGCAAGGAAAGTTTATCTTAGTTTATGATAGCGAAAAAAGAGAAGGTGAAACAGATTTTGTCATAGCATCTCAATTTGTTACCCCTGAATCTATAAAAAGAATGAGGAAGGATGGCGGTGGACTCATATTTCTTATGATTTCAAACGAGGTTGCACATACGTTTAAACTTCCATTTCTTGCTGATTTGTATACCCAAATTAATGGCACTTATCCTGTGTTAAAAGAACTTGTCCCCAATGACATCCCGTATGATACAAAATCTTCTTTCTCATTATATATTAATCATAGAGAAACGTTTACTGGCATTACAGATGCTGATAGAAGCCTCACCATGAAAAAATTCTCTGAGATTATCGAAAAAACAAAAAATATGGATAGCAACTTAACAATTCAAGAACTTGGTCAGGAGTTTAGATCACCAGGACATATACCAATATGTGTCGCATCAAAACAACTTCTTAATGAACGAAAAGGCCACACAGAGCTTGTCATTGCTCTTATGGAGATGGCTGGGCTTATTCCTGCTGGAAGCGGATGCGAAATCATGGGTGATAACGGGAATGCCTTATCAAAAAAAGATGTTATTTGTTATGCTGAAAAAAATGATCTTACTTTTCTCGAAGGAAAGGAAATAATAGAGGCATGGAAACAATGGTCAAAGTAATGGCAACTGGAACATTTGATCTACTTCACATGGGACACATATATTTCCTCAAAGAGGCAAAGAAACTAGGAGATACACTTTGTGTTGTCGTTGCAACAGATGTTACCGTTCGAAAACTGAAACACGAACCAGTTAACCCAGAAGAAATACGACTTAATCTGATTCAGGAACTAAACGTTGTCGATGAAGCATATCTCGGTCATGAGGATGACATGTATGCAATCGTTGAAGAGGTGAGGCCAGATATTATTGCCCTTGGATATGACCAGATCCATGATGAAAAAAAAATCAAAGATGAGCTAAAGAAACGAAAGCTTCCAGCAAAGGTTGTCCGTCTATCTAAATACAACTGCGGAAGCGATCTTGATGGCACCCGCCGGATCATTCAAAAAATAGTATCCGCATATGAATTTCAAAAAAAGATGGAGAGAATCGAAGGAAAATGAAAAAAATTGGCATCGCAGATACCACATTTGCCCGCTTTGACATGGCAAAATCAGCAATCAACGAATTACAATCCAATGCTACTGGATTTAAAATACTGCGATACACAGTTCCTGGGATGAAAGATTTACCAGTTGCATGTAAAAAATTATTTGAAGAATCAGAATGTGATATTGTCCTAGCCCTTGGTATGCCTGGAGCTATGCCTATTGATAAACAATGTGCTCATGAGGCAAGTATGGGTCTTATTCAAACACAACTTTTGTGCAATAAACATATTATTGAAGTGTTTGTCCATGAGGATGAAGCAAAAAATGAAAAAGAACTAGCATGGCTTACCGAAAGAAGGGTACGTGAGCATGCATTAAATGTATTAGATTTACTTTTCAAACCTGAGAGCCTTACAAAAAATGCTGGTAAAGGACTGAGGCAAGGGTTTGAAGATGCAGGAATTATTAGATAGGAAGGTATGATAAAAATGGTAAAAGAATCAATGAAAATAGGGGCTGTTGTTTCTGAATTTAACTACGACATAACCATGATGATGCTTGAAAGAGCAAAAGAACACGCGCAGTTTCTTGGAGCTGAAATAACCCAGATTGTAAAAGTTCCTGGTGTGTTTGATATGGGTCTTGCGATAAAGAAACTGTTGGAGCGAAAAGACATCGATGGTGTGGTAACAATTGGTGCAGTCATTGAAGGTGAAACTGAACATGATGATATTGTTATTCAGCATGCAACAAGAAAGATAGCTGATCTTGCATTAGAATATAACAAGCCTGTTGGTCTTGGAATTTCTGGACCAGGTATGACAAGACTTCAAGCAGAGGCAAGAATCGAGCGAGCAAAATCAGCAGTTGAAGCAGTGGTGAAACTGCATCGAAGATTAAAATTATAGGATAATAATTCAGCTGATTGATCTAACAAACTTCAACATATCAAATACATATAATATGCTAAAATGTTTCATTATTCTTTTTTATCAATCATTTTAAAAACAGATGGTAAATGAATTATATAGGTGCCATCTTTTTGTATAATTATTGGTTCTTTTTCTAGAAGTCCTTTGAGATCAATATTATATTTTCCTGGTTTCTCAATAGCTATGGTCTCTGGAGATTCATGTTCATCTGCTTCAGATTTTATTTTTTCAATAACCGACTTTCTATACTCATCATCTATTGGCTCTACGGGTTCTTGTTCTTCAGGTTTAATCTCTGTTTTTACTTCTTCTTCACTTATTTTTTCTTCAATGATCTTTCTGATTTCTTTTGGTTTAATGGAAACCCATTTTCCTGGTTTATTTATTGTTTCATTGTTTTTATCTGCAAGTGAATCCATAATTCTAGTCGTTATATCCTTGTTTACCTCTTTACTGATAACATCTCTTTCGTTTTCATCTAAAGGTTGCTTTGTAAAGAAAAATCGGTTGCCACTACAATCTGGACATCCTCGTAACAGTTGGGATGACCCTTCTTCGAATATACGTCCACATTTAAGACATTGATGAGGCATTATTTTGTTCCTCTACCTGGAATTATTGTTGTTTCTATCATATCATTACTTTTATGGACCATTTTTAAAAGATGAGCAGGTCCAATAACAGTCATACGAGGTTTTCTAATTATGCCAAAAACCCTTTGGACAAAACTTGTTTTCTCTTCTCCATATCCCCCCATCTCTATTCCAATAAATGTATCGTGATCTATTTCTTTCATTGTATGTTCAATAAGCGTTGTTTGTTCTGTTGCTGTAAGACCCTGCTCAAGGACAAGTATCCTACCGTCTTTCACCTCTTTTAGTATGTATTCAAGTTTCTCTTTAGATGAAAAACCGTTTAGTTTGTAGCGTGATACAAGATTAAATGAAATCCCTGTCTCTTTTTTTATCATTTTTTCATCTCCTCTTCCTTCTACGTCCTTTTTTTCCAAAACTTTTCACCATTTTATTGTAAAGTTTTTCTGTATTATATCCCGTGAGTGCACTGATTGGTACAACAGGGTGTTGAGGAAATGCAGATTTTAAGGTAGCAGGACTTGCATCTTCTGCATCGATTTTATTTGCTGCGATAAGAATTGGAAGGTCTCTTGCCTCTAAATTTCCAATGATCGTGACATTTACTTGTGTAAACGGATCTTGCGTGGCATCCATGACAAGAACCACGCCGTCAATATCTTCAAGCCACCGGATAGACTCAATCACGCCTTCGGTTGCTTCTTTTGCTCTTGCCCTTGATTCTTCCTTTGTCAACCCGTAGGTGTTCATAAATTCTTTAAAATCAATTTTCGTCGTAATACCTGGAGTATCAACAAGGTCCATCACAAGAGATGAGCCACCGTTATCTATCTTTATGTTTGTTTTCCATTTTGCTCTTCTTGTTTCATGGGGGATTTCTGAGACACTTCCCATAATGTCTCCAGTCCAATCTCGTAAAATCCGGTTTGCAAGTGTTGTTTTTCCAACATTTGGAGGGCCATAAATACCAATTTTTGCATGTTTCTTCCCAAAAATCTTTTGAATAATGTTTGAAAAATTTCTTCGTTTAAATATGTCAAATATACCCATCCCTTCATTCCTCCTAGAAACTGGATCAAATCTGAGGAATAGTATATTATTTGTAGTTTATTAGTTTAGCGGCCGGCATCTAAATTTATGCAAAAAATTATGGTCCTAGAAAATTAAATATTTTACCATTACTAGATACATATATCTGTTAGAATAATGACATTGCTGATTTTATGGAAAACAACAACTCTTAAATATCAACAAGCTTATTCTGTTTCTACACCAAGTTGGTGGGAGGCTGATTATAATGGAAGAAGATAATATAGAAACCGAGATGAAGGGACATAAAGTAAGTTTTATGGATAGATTAAATCAGGCATCCACTGAAATCGATTCGATCAAAAGTTCCTTCTCAAAAGGGATGGATGACCTCGCAAAAATCCAAGGTATGCTAAGTCAGGAGGGCGTAGATAATATTAGTACCATGATACAAGATTTTGAAGGCCGTCTTTCAGAATCTGAGCGAAGGCGAAATGAGGCAACAGAGGGTGCTCAAAGATACAGTGAAGAACTCGAAAAAGAAAAAGAACGACTGGTGAAACTCTGGGATGCATATAAAAACCAAGAGGAAGAGCTGGCAAACCAGGAGAAAAAGACAACAGGGTTAGAAGATAAACTTAGAGAGATTGAGGACTCCAGAGGGCAGTTTGAAGAGGATGCAAATGCAAGAATTGCAACACTTACTCAGAAATTGGAAGAAAGAGAACAAGACCTGCAACAGTTAGAAGAATTACGACAAAATGTAATGGAATTTGATAGTATAAAAGGTCAGCTCGAAGGAGAAATGGATTCATTCAAAGCTGATATAAGTGCTAAAGAAGAGACAATAAATCTTTTGAATGCAAAAATCGATGAGTTAAAAAAGTTTGAAGAATCAGCAGAGTTTGAAACAAAATTTGAAGAGATATCTGTCGAGTTCGAAAAGGAAAAAGACCGGCTTACAAAACTCTTCAGACTCTACGAGGAAACTGAGGCTGAAAATAGAAAACTCAAAGATGAAGTAAAAGAGTGGAAGAACTGGTTTGACTCCAACGAGGCAGTCTTTACTAACCTGTTCAGTTCAATGGATCGATTAAAAAAAAACATACAGACTGAACCAGCACATGTAGAAAACGAATCAGTTAATACTGAAATGTCTGAGACACAGCCAGAAAAGAAAAAAAAGAAAGGAAGACTTCGACTACGACGATAAAAACAAACCAACTTTTTTTTTTTATTCTATTCTTATTTTACTCACACCGCTTTCTTCTTCAAAGACTGTCATTGAATTTTCCATGAAGTTTTTAACTTCTTCAATATGAGTGATAAGAAAGATCTGTCTGAATTTTGAAGAAAAACTGTTTAATGCTCGTATAATGTTTTGTTTTCTAATACTATCTTGAGATCCAAAGATTTCATCAAGAATTATGAAGTTAAACATGCTTCCTGCTCTTTGCGTGATTACTTCTGAAATTGCGAGTCGTACGCAGAGGTTTGCAAGATCTTCTTCTCCCCCTGAAAATCGTTCAATAGTATACGGAGATCCATTGTCATATACAATAAGATTATAGTTTTCATCAAGCTCAATTTCAGAGTATTTCCCATCCGTAAGACTATCAAAAAGCTCCGATGCATAAAGAGAAAGCGCGGGTCGTATTTGAGAAATGACATGGATTCTAAAAGAAGTCATAATCTCGTTGAGCATCTTTAGATACTGCAGTTCTTTTTTCTCTCCCTTCATTTTCTTCATAAGTTTTTTTTGTTCTTCTATGTTTTGTTGTAGATTTTTTATCTGTTGAAGAACAAGATTTTTTTCTCCCTCTCTTCGCTCTTGATTTATTTTTAGTTTCTCCAGCTTACTCCTTATTTCATTTAATGATGTAAGTGATGATTGATACTTCTTATATGACTCTTCAACTGTGTTTTTTATTGATGCATACTTTTTTTCATCAAAATCAATCTTGCTGATTTTTTCAAACTCTTTTGTTTTGTCTTCTAAATATTTTTCTTCTCTTTTGATTTCTTTTAAGATGTTGTGAAGTGTCGTGTTTATTTTTTCTTTTTCAATGAGCTGATGCTGTAGATAGGTATTTTTTTTCTGCAGGGCTTGTTTTTGTCGAGACAGCTGTTCATATTCCTCTTCTACTTTTTTACTGTCCTTTTCCCGTGTTGTAATTTCGTTGTTTTTTTCAGCTATTTCTCTACTATAGCTATCTAACAGTTTGTTATATTGATCTTCTAACACTCGTTCGCAGGTGGGACACTTTGCCTTTGGCCCCATTTTTTCTATCTCTGTTTTTTTACGTGTTATCTCTTTAATATCTTTTTTGGTATGATTGTGTAGAATTTTGTTCTCTTCTATTTTTTTCAACGTCTTTTCAAGAGCACTAGTATTTTCGTTTTGATGTTGTTCAAGATTCTTAAGCTCTTTATTGAGATTTTCAAACTTTATTAGTTTGACTTTTTGTTTTTCAATGTTGTCCTGTCTATCTTTAATTTTTTGCTTGAGGTTTTTTGTCTCTTCTTCTAGTCTTTTTTTCTTGTCAAGCAGTATCTTTTTTTCATCAAGTTCTTCTTTTTGTCTACCTATTTTTTCATATTTGTTTTTGTTTGTGTCACATTCTTTTTTTACCAGGTTATGTTCTTTTTTAATAAGCAAAATATTTTTTTTGTTCTCATTAATAATGTCAGCTATTTCCTCTTTTTTTCCTTTGAGAGTTTTTGTCTTCTCCTCGAATTTAACGATTTTATTTTTACCGATCTCATCGATAAGATCCAATTCAAATTTCTCTACAAGCTTCTTTTTATTTTTGGTATCTGAACGTATATCAGAAATTATTTCATCTAGTGCATTTATCCCAAGCATCCTTAAAATAAGTGGTCTTCTCTCACTAGGATTCATTGAAGAAAGAGCATTGAGTTCTTTTTGTTTTGCAAAAATAGAGGTGTAAAACGATTTAAAATCCATCCCTAGTTTTTTTTGAATGAATCTACTTACCACTTCCGCTCCATTTGCCGCAAGTACTCCATTTACTGTTGCAGTTGCAGAGGCAGTAAGATTTTTCCCAGTCATCTCTCGTACTATTCTGTAGTTGTCATCCCCAAAGATAAATTCAAGCTCAATTCTACATGGATCTAAATGCTCGGCACCTTCTCGTTTTATCTGATCCGCTGATGTTCTTGCAGCAGCAGGCCCATACAGCGTCCAAGCAACTGCTTCAAAGATAGTAGATTTTCCCGCTCCATTCAATCCAACGATTCCCGTTACTCCATCTGGAAACTCGATATATGAATCCTGGAATTTTCTAAAGTTTTTCAGCCTTAATGATTTAAGTATCATTTGCCCTCATCTTTTGATTCAATTTTTTGAATGTACTCTAAACCTATTTTTAACAAAAGATCTTTTTCTGTAACATCCCGATCTTTTAGGAATTTTTCAAACTCATTTGCAATAGATTTAATCTTGTAATTTTCACTAATTCTTTGTTCTCCTTCTTTTATGACATCTGATTTTATCTCAAAATGAACTGCTCCACTGCATAGTTTTCTTATCTGATTAAAATCAATGCCTCTGTAGATATGAGACGGAATATTTTCAAGTTTAATGCGGAATATTTTATCATGCGGCTTTATTTTTTGAATGGTCACTTGTATTTTTTTTGTTATGTCTTCAATGCTTAGATTTGAACAGTTTATTGGATCAGCATCGATCATGGGGCGGGTATCATTTTCTATGAACTTGTATCTTGTTTTAGACCCAAGTTCTATCTCTATACATCCTTTTTTACCATCCACCTCTGCAAAGGTAAGCCGCTCTGATGATCCTGAATAAAACGCGTTTTCTACAATCTCTGTATAGTTATGATAATGTCCAAGAGCGATATAGTCAAAATCCTTACTCAACGCCTCTGTAGGAATAAAAAGTTCATTAAATTCATTCATCTTAAACTCTTTAATCCCAGTTACAGCTCCATGTGCCATAAACACGTTAAAATCTGCAGAGCTATCTGGTGTTATTTTTTTTAAATTATCAAGAAATCCTTCTTTTGTTTGGCAATGAGGAACTGTATGAATAATTATTTTTTTATCTTTAATCTCAAACGGAATTGTTTCATACTTGTTATTATAAATGGGATAAATATGCTCAAGATGTTCGAATATTTTAAAGATGTTTCCTGTTTCTTTTAGCTTTGGTGTTTCATGATTTCCTGAAATTACGATAAATGGTATTTTTTCTTTTGAAAGACGAATGATTTGCTCAAGGGCAACAGTAATTGCTCTGTTTGTCGGTCGAACTGAATCAAATAAATCACCAGCATGCAAAATAAGATCAGGTTTTGATTTTACTGCATAATCAATACATTGTTTGAAAGAATTGTAGATATCAATTTCACGTTGATTCATCCCATCTTTTGTTAGTTTCCTATATGCAGAATAGCCAAGATGGGTATCAGCCATATGTAAAATCTTCATGTTATTTTTCTCTTACGCATGCGTTTTAGAGATGCAATATCGCAAACAAGTGTTAAAACATCTAGTGTTGGGGCAATAGGTGGTGCATATGCTGTCTCTAATTTTTTAAAATCTTCAACATTTATCCCACTTAGAATAGCACATGCCATTGTATTTATTCGTTGTGATGCGTTATGTCCAACGGCTTGAGCAGAAAGAATCGTTCCTGTTTCTTCATGGATACCTACCTTCATAGCGATAGCTTCTCCGCCAGGGAAATACTCCGGACGGGATGAGCCTTTGAACTTACCATATATTACAGGTATGTTTTGACAGGCATCTTTTACAGGACCAACCGCAGCAATTTCTATTCCAAAAAACTCTGACGTACGTGTCAACAGAAACCCATCTGGAAGAATGTAAGTGCCACCTGCTGCATTGATGCCTGCGGCAATACCTTGTCGTACGACAATACTTCCCAATCCAACAATGATAGGTTCTTTTGTGACGAAATCTTCATATTGTGTACAATCACCTACAGCATACACGTTTTTTATCGATGTTTCAGATCGTTCATTGACAACAATTCCTCCAGTTTTTCCAATTTTACATCCAATGTTTTCAGCAAGTGTTATTTCTGGCTTTGTCCCAGCAGCAATTACCAATACATCAGTTTTTAGTTGTTTTTCTTCGTTTGTCTCCTTGTCCTGGATTACAACGCCTTTAATTTTTCCTTCTTTTTCTTCTGCTTTAATAGCAAGATGATTTGTAAAAATGTTGATATTCTCATTCATTTCTTTAAGAATCGGTTCACACATATCACCATCAAGAGTACTAGCGAGAATATCTGGTAACGCCTCAACAACTGAGACATCCATTCCTTTTTTATGAAGAGAATCTGCCATCTCAAGACCAACTAAGCCTGCCCCTACAATTGTTGCCTTACCGCCCTTTTTTATACGTGAAGAAATCTGTTTGCCGTTGTCAATAGTTCTAAGGACATAAACACCGTCAAGTAGTTTTCCATTTTTCAGTATGTTTTGTATCGGAGGAATAGATGGTTTTGCACCTGTTGCAATAATTAAACTATCATATTCTTTTCTTATTTGCTCGTTGTCCTTTTTTGCTATAACGATTTGTTTCTTACTATCAATTTTTTCAACAATTGTCTCTAAAAAAAGATCGATACGCTCTTTTTGAAACCATTCTTCTGAAAACTCAATTAAACTATTGAATTCTGGTATTTCACCAGAGATCACATATGGGAGTCCGCATTTTGAATATTGAGGATATTTTTCCTTCTCAAACATGGTAATTGCGGCTTTTCTATCTGTTTTTCTTGCAAATTGAGCAGCAGTTCCACCACCCGCGCCGCACCCAATGAGTACTATTTTCTTATTATTTGTCACTGAAAACCCCATCTGACTAACGATGATGTTTTTTTAAACATTTTTGATTGGATTCGTCAAACTTTTCCAATTAAAAAATGTATAAACCACACTTTTAAATAGCACCAACAGTATTTCTCTTATGGGATGCGCCATGAAAAAATGGTCTATTAAAAAGAAATTGATAAATGATGAAATCTCAGCAAATGAGCCTAGGTCCATAAAAGACATATCGATTAAACATATTTTAAAGATGAATTTTCTCCCTGTTACATTTCTTATCTATGCTGTTATCGTAATTGCGGTTGTTCTGTTGTTTATGTAGATAATCCCCTATTTCATGGAGATCTCACAAGTTTATATGCAACGGGAGATCAAGTTCAAATTTCTGTTAATATTAAACGTGTCACATTTACTCTTGAATCTCCAGATGTCCTTACGGAAATGACATATGATCTTGAAATATTTGAGAAACAATGGCAAAGTAAAGAATATTTTGTTGCTAATGGAGCAAGTGCTAATGGATTGAAACCGTTGCCTCAAAGTAGTATTGCAAAGGTATAAATTTCGGTTTTTATAAACTATGGCATCATTCGTAATATTTCTTTTTTACTAGAATAACAAAAACGGTGATGCATAGAATCGCCATCAAAAATATGTTGAAATCAGTCCAAATTTCTTCATTCTTACTTGTTTCTATATCTCCAGTATTTATCCATGGTGTTTCTTCTCCATTCAATAACATGTTGCTGTATGAATATGCTTTTAGTAGGTGATCAAAGCCCGACTGATATTGACCTCTTTGTAAAGATTTTTGGCCAGTCTCAAATTCTTCCTCAACAGTTGAGATGTCTTTTACTAAAAATTCAGCTGCATCCATTCTTGTCTCACAGATGCTAAGTACAATCTCGATTATTTTATCGAAAACAACTGAGGATTTAGGGCTGTTGTTAAGAGCATATATCACGTTTTCCATCATTTCTAAAGAATAGGAATAATTGTTTTGCCACATGTTCTTTATCAGATTTGCATCTTCTAATTCTTGTTCAAAAGCTTCGCTCCAGATTTGTTGTGTGAGCATCGCTTGTTTTTGCATGCCCATATCAACAACGGTAAGAAAACTTGATACATCAAGATTATTTTGAAGTAGCTCCTCTGCGATTTCTTCCATATCTTCTGTCTCATGTAAAAACACATTTTCTACATTACAAATATAGGGTATCAAGTCTTGATTCCCGTATGATTCTAACAGTTCTAGTGATAATTCTGCTGCCTCACCGGTCTTATATGGTTCATAAATATCGATATCACAAATATGAACGGGGACATAAATTGAAGAACATGCATGATTTGCAGAAAACCAACCACTACTCAAAACATCATATTTTTCCTCTGGGATCTTATATATCATTACCGACTCATAAGTATATATTTCTTCACACATAGGTCTTAAACCATCGAGATCTTCACTAGTCAGACGAGACCAATTCATCATATCCTTAACCTTGATGCCTCCATATTTAGGTTGCATGTATTCAAGCATTTTATCTTCCCACGCTTTGAATACATAACATACTGAAATCTTCGCTTTCTTTTCATCGATATCTAATAGTTTTACACTATAATCTCCAACTGTTTCTCTTTCTCCTAGCTTTATTGTAACTTTGTTTCCTATAATTCTTGGTATTTTATTGATTTTTAAAAACGGAGTCTGTCGTGCGACAACATAATCTTCACCGATTTCCACAATTTTCACACCAAACAAAGAGTTTAACCGCACCACCTTTCCACGTCTTACGTATTGTTCTTTTTCGATGTCAAAAGATGATGCAATTGGAAGTTTCTTATGACGCTGAGTTTTCCAAAGTTCCTTAGGATAATTGGACATTACTAAAAGATCATCAACCTCTTTGATGGCATAGTGAAATGCATCTGCCTCTACGAGAAATGCTTTTTTTGGACCGACAACAAACAGATTTTCAGAAACCCCTGAAGCGTGCATGTCGTCTACGAGGTCTTCTGTCAGCAGCTTAACTGCCTCGTCTTCATCATCTGCTTTTTCACAGGCATATCGTATCCAGTCGAAATCATCCCACGCGTTTTTTGTAGGATTCTTCCAATTAGAGTTTGTATCTGCATCACCAAATGCAATTCCTGCATCATTAAGAGACATACCTGCTTTCACAATGTTTGGAATGATGTCATCCTTTGTTGCAACACCGATGAACTTATGCTGGACCGTGAATTGTAATGTTTTTCCAGTCCATGGATGATGATAAGAATACTTGTATCCTTCAGGGACGATACAAAGAACTTGCGGTCCTGGTCTACTTGGATCTCTCACCTTCATTAGAAGATTGTACTCTCCTTCTGTGGCATCGCAGACTGCAATTATATCTTTGCATCCTTCTGCATTTATTGATACTAATACATTTGATATAAGAACGAGAAGAAGAATAAAAGTAAATATCTTGCTGCCTTGTATCATATGACAGCATCTAATATATATGAGATTATATAAAAATATTTTCTCTAATTATGAAAAGAAGCGTTTCAAATCATTACTTTGTTTCTTTTTTGGTTTTTTTTGCAGCAGTTTTCTTTTTTGTTGTTTTTGTCTTTTTCTTAGCTGTAGTTTTTTTCTTTGTCGCCGGTTTTTTAGTCTTTTTTTCGTCCTTTTCTTTTACTTCTTTTTCTTTTTTAACGTCTTCTTTTATTTCAGGTTTTTCTTTGATTTCTTCTTTTTTTGTTTCAGGTTCTTTTCCTTCTGTATCTGTTTCTTTCTTTGTTTTCGGTTTCTTCACTGTTTTTTTCTCAGGAACTTCAGTTTCTTTGGTTTCTTCCTTCTTTTTAGGTTTTTCATCTTCAATGATTATTGTCGGCAACCGACTTATTTCTGTCTTATGGATTTCAACTCTTTTTACAGGATAAAACTTTTTACAGTTTTTATAGATTTCACTTCCCGTTCGTCCTTCTAATATTTCTTTAAGAAGCTCATTTAATGTTTTTGCCTTACCATTGTTTACGATGGTTTCTTTCATGACACTTCGAATGAGTTTTTTTTGTGAATTCTGAATACGTTTTTCTGTTATAGCAAATGGTTTCACTCTAAGATATGCGCCATCTTTTGTTTCAACATCATAAACACCGTCAACACGTGATTTCCTTCTGCGTATCATTCTCCGTAAATAATCAGAAGTGAGCGTATGTCCCTTAAAATATGTGGATGCGGTACTCTCCTCAACTTTATTAATTTTGAAGAATAATTTAATGTGAGATTTTCTAAAATCATTTGTTAAATCCTGCATGGATATCTGAGTTACTCTCCCAATGAGACTATCTGGTTTATCTGATAAAGTCTCGGAGATTGGGACATTATCAAATAATGATGGTGCTTGTATTTGATACCAGTTTTTTGCTTTCCATTTGTCTTTGACCTTTCTTGCGGCTGATCGTGCTCGTGCCTTTGCCATATATATCACTTAATCTTTTTCTGTTATATTACTAATTGTTATACTAATAGATTTTTTTTGGTAATGGAGTTCTTATACTTAAAATATACTGGCAGTGCCAGTAGCTTCAAAATGAGGGCTGATAACTAACTTTTTTCTCTGTTTCATAATGCACCAAATAAAATGCTAAATGCAGAAATAACAGGTGTATATCTTGTTGATTTCACTACTGATCAAAACAAAGGAAAACACATACGAATTTTTATGACCGAATTGTTCGTATTATATCTTCAATAACTCTAATGTTTTCTTCCGTTGCGGTTCCATTGACGATGATATCTGCACCAGCATCTACTTTTTCTTTTGCCGTACGTGCATTTTTTATCCCACCACCTACGATAATCGGTATTTTAATCTCACTTCTTATCGCTTTTAACATTTCATTTGGAATAGGTTGTTCTGCATCAGAACCAGCTTCAAGATAGATGCAGTTCATCCCTGTCATCTCAGCGTATATTGAATACCCAACTGCTTTTTTGATATCATCTATTTGTATCCTGTGTAATTTTACGTTTTTTTCAATTGTGGTGGGCTTTTTACTAGTACTTATCACAATATATCCCATTGGTATAGGTGTTATTTTCCATTTTTTTACAAGAGGTGCTCCTCTGACTTGTTCACTTATCTGATATTTATCCTCTTTGGAATTTAACAATTTCATAAAAAATATATAATCTGCGTTTTCTGAGACAGCATCAGCAGAGTTTGGAAATAAAATTGTAGGTACTTTAACATGCTCTTTAATTGATTTAATTGTGTCATATACGATTTTCCTATCTTTTACTGTTGTACCCCCTATCATAATTGCGTTTGTTCCATATTTTGCACATAGTTCTGCTCTCTTTCCTGCCTCTTCAGGAGTTTGTTTATCTGGATCTATCAATGAAAAATGAAGTTTTTTGTATTTTTGAAGTAGCTCCTCGATAATATTCATCATATCTTCCCATTTGTCTGATCTTTTAGTTTTCTACCTATATGTTAAAATAATTTGTATCTTAAATAATCTTCTGTTTTTCAAAAAGCATCAACAATTTTTATGCTTCTTTCTTCACTAGTTTTGAGGATTTCCTTCCTAATATTCTTGTAATACTCTTTATCTTCAAACACATTTTTTGAAAAAACCGTATACATTTCTTCATTATCCAAAATGTTTTGTTTAACATTCTCCCAGATACCTGGCTTTAGATTCAATGAATCAATCCAAATTTTTGATACGCCAGATTCAATAAACCTATCAATTATACTAGGTATGTCGTCAATTGAAATTGTAGGATAAATCGGGCCAAAAAAAACACTAGTCGTTATCCCAGCTTTCGAACACTCCCGTAAGGCATGCAGTCTTTTTTCAATTGAAGATGAGTATGGTTCAAGTAATTGCCGTTCAGTATCATTAGCTGTGGCAATACTAAATATCACCTCGACATCAGAAAACTTGGATAACACATCAAGATCCCGTACAACAAGTGATGATTTTGTCTGAATGCTTACTGGAAAATCATGTTTTAAAAGCTGTTCTAAGCAATACCGGGTTAGTTGATACTTTTTTTCAACAGGCTGATAGGGATCTGTCACTGTCGATATACCAACAACACCAGGTTTTTTCTTTTTCAGTTCCTTTGAAAGAACAAGAGGAATATTTGTTTTGACATCAACAAAGTTTCCCCACAATTCTCGACTGATTCTTAAAACATTTGGAACATAACAATACGCACAATTATGTTGACATCCTCTGTAGGGATTAAGTGAATAGGTAAGACCTGGAAGTCTGGACGGTGACAATGCTGTTTTACACATAACTTCTCTAATCTTCATATCCATCACAGAAAATCTTCTAGTCTTTTTTGATACAGCTGATTTTTAAGAACAGCACTATTTCTAATCCAACGTTGAAGCGGTATATCCATAATCTCAGAAACATGCATGAGGGCTTCAGATAATGTGTCATACTTTCGATACTCTCCTTTTAATGCACTTCTCACACTCTCACGAACGTTCCATACTCCAATAGGCATAATATATCCTGGATGCGCCTCTCTCATAATCACTACACCTGCCTGTCGTCTTTCTTTATTCAAAAGTTCATTGACGGCAAGTCGAGCTGCATAGTAACATCCTCCAATCTCAGCATATGTCGTTCTGCCTTCATAGAACTCATAACTATTAAAAATTGAAATACCTCGACCGTAAGGGTTCCATGTTGTATTTGGATACCAAGCTTCAATAAGTTCATACTGCCATTCCGAAGGAGTCATAAGTATTATCCAACGGTTGTCAAACTGATTCAAAAAATATATCCTAAACTCATTGATGTATGGATACGTTTTTGTGTTTTTCATCAGTTCCTTTCCAATAGTTGAATCAACAGCAGTAATACTCCAACGCGTAGGAACAAAACGTCTATATTTATTTACTCCAAAAGCTCCAACACTAAATGCACGTTGAATCTTAGAAATCCTGACGCCGTCCTTGTAAATATTTAATATAGCATCTTTTGATTTAAGATCAGTATCATAGTATGCTTTTTCGATATGCTGTTCATATTTTGGGTTAGTAATATCAAGCTTTTTTAAAGGGGCAGAAGGACCATGGGGTTGTATTTCGTCATAAAAAGCAACCCTTCCATATGGTTTTTTTTCAAATAATGCATCTGCAAAAACAGAGTTTTTAGACAGAGCAAGCTCACGAGTAAACTCAACAACCTTATTTGGATTTTCAACATCTGAAATATCAACAGTAAATTTACCACGAACAAGCTGTGAACGAAAATCAACAATATCATCAATACTTTTATTTAGCCACATTTCAGGTGTATCAATTATAGACGTATCTCCCATAACAGGGGGAATCATAGGCCCAATTGAGACTTTAGGATAACCAATTCTTCCGATAAAAACACTAGGAGGTGAAGAACCTCCAAGTTGTAATGAACTCACTAAAGGTTTTGTCTTAACTTTTGAATGATATCTTACAACAACTGGACACCTTGATTTCCCACATAAAAACTTGGTACCCCTACATAAAGCACACATACTAGTAGATGTCTTTTTTTCTGCGGGTAAAAGCTTTTTTTGCCCCATCTTTAGGATATCTTTCACTATTTCCCCCATCATAATTTTTATGTTATATACTTTCGTCTGAGAGAGTTGAAAGTATATTTTTTAATCTTACCTGATTTTTTTTCGTAGTGTCTCAATCCAAGACGGCAGTCCTTCAAGCGTACGAATCATTGATCTTTTCGCAAAAATCTCCCGATATCTTGTATTGCATCCTACACGACTTTCTAGATTCTTCTTAATTGTTGAACAGAGATATCCCCCTTTTCTATCCCAATCCGTCAGAAGAATAATATTTTTGTATTTCTGAGAAATCATGTCGCAAAAATCTGGAATGGACAACCCTACATTGAAACGAAGTATTTCACCGGTTATATCCAGTTTTCGTAACGCCTCAATATCTTTATCTCCTTCAACAATGATTGGTACTGTTTTATTTTCTTCTCTAAGACCAAAGAGTGCTTCCTCTAAATCTTCCAGAGATTTCTCATAATCCATTTAATGATTCCTCAATTTTTCTGCAAACATCTCTTTTTTGTATATTTTTAATGGAAACGATTTTTTCTCGTCCCTTCTGCCCAGATACAATATAGACATCTTTTGGTAAAATATTGAAATACTTTGAAATTTTTTCAATAACTTCACTATTTGCTTTGTTTTCCTTTGCCGCAGCTTTTACTTTTACTTCAATACATTGACGCCAACTATTATATCCTGCGGGAAAAAGAGATTGAGAAGAACCAGGAATTACATGTATTTTTATTAATACTTCATCTTTTGAAATACTAATTGCATTGTTGCAACTCATGCTATCAATTCATATCTTACTGGGAGAGTTTTAGAATTGCTTCAGCGATATCGCCATTTGAATCTTCTAGAGCTTTTTTTGCTTCTTCTTCTGATTTGCCTGTCTGATCCATCACAAGTTTGATGTCTTCTTTTAACGTATCGTCAGATCTGTCTCTGATTATAGGATTTCCTGTAATTTGATATGTCTTCTGGCCCTTAGCATCCATAACTGTTACTTCGGCATCTTTAAAAATATATTCTTTAGAGTCTGTTTGAATTATTATCTTTTCAACATTATCAATATTTTTTACGCTTATCCCAAGTCTACGCATCATTTGATTCATTTGTCTTGGGTTTATATTTCCAGGCATCATAGGGTCATACCTTCTGCAATTTTGCGAAGCATATATAGAATGTTCATTAAATTGTTAAGGATTATCTTTTCTTCCTATTGGAACATTTCATTATATCCTTCTTTGCTGATGGATATGTATCTTGTGTTATATCAAGTTTATTAGTCATCCTTTTACAAATATAACAATTTCTTTTCTCAATTATATACTGTTCACAAATCTAGTATTGTTCTAATTGTTGGAAAAGCATTTGGAAATCGTTCTAAAAACCAATTAAACCATGAATGTGTAACTCTCTGGTTTACTGGCATGCTGATTTGCATTGCTCTTATAATCAGAATTTTTTTGCTAGTGCATTAGCATCTAAGTATATGTACAATGAAAGAAAAAAAGAGAGAAGGCTTTGTTGGTTGTTTATCTTGTATTTAACCGCTGTTGTAGTCTTTGAAAGAATAATGGAAACATAGATTGCTGACTGCTTTGCTGGTCATCTACTGAGTATTTCAAGATATAGTCTAAAATATCTTTGGTATTCTTCTGTTGATAATCTGTATTTTAAATATTCCTCGATACCACATGGAATACAAAAAATATTTTGTGAGACGGTTCAAAAACATCTTTGGTATTTTAAAATTAGTTGGAGTATTTCTCCAACCTTTTAGCACCTTAAATATCTCTCCTTTTAAAGAAGATGTATGCCAAAATTAAGGGTATTATTATCCATATCAACTGAACGGCAAGAACAAAAGGCATACTCATCCAATCCGGAGCTTCTAATGAGATCCCCATAGCCTGTTTAAGATCAAATGCTCTCATTACTGCCATCTGATTTAAATCACCGGGGCTAAAAACAACAGAGCTCCAAAGCCAATCTGGATAGGTGCCCTCACCTGAGATCAGTTTCATAAAGTCTCCCCCGGTTCCATAATAGATGGCCATAACTATCATACCATAAATCATAGCCCAAAAAAATAAGAGAACCCCTCCAGCAATAGCTCTCATACGGGTTCTACAGAGTGCAGAAATGAACATGACTAAACTTAAATACATTAACCCTAAGATAATTGCCA